>NZ_JAFIRA010000052.1 GCF_022848905.1 Thermostichus vulcanus str. 'Rupite' | reverse complement strand
TCCAGGAAGTCGCTGCCGAGAAAAAATGGTTTATCAAGGTGCTTGAGATCGCGTCTGACCATGTCCATCTCTTGGTGGAATACGACCCCCATCACTCCATTTCCCAGGTGGTGAAGGCATTTAAGGGTCGGTCATCCCGTGTTCTTAGACAAGAGTTCCCAGAATTGCTTAGGTTACCCAGCCTGTGGACGCATTCGTATGGGTTCGACACTACCGGGAAGATTAGTACTCAGAAGGTGTTGGAATACATCAACGACCCACACCACGGCTGAATAAATTCAGCCTGTGCGCTTATATCCCCCGGTTTGAAACCGGGGGCTTTACGCTGCTCTTGGTAAGGGGAGAGGGACAAGCAAGCACCAAGGAATGGAATTGCTTAAGCCTTGCCTTCCTCCGGCTGAGTGGGGGCCACAGAAGTCGCTGAGTTATTCAAGGCTTGCTCCAGGGCTAAGCGCTCCTCCATCACCCGCAGAAAATAGCCGCCCATCATCGCGCCAGACAGCATCTTGGCCAAACTCTCCCGGTTGGTGATCACTTGAACCCCAAATTGTTCTGGAGGCAAGGCCCCCACAAGGCTGCGGATGTTGTGGCCTAGGATCTCCAACACTTCCGGGGAAGAATTGCGGGCAATATCTTGAAAAATGTTGGGATCCTGGGTCTGCAGATATTGCCAGAGCCGATTGTCGGGGCTAGGAGTCTGCACGGCCTCAAAACCAGGGATGAAATTAATTGGGCTCGACATGGAGTAAACAAGCTCCATAGATACAGCAGGTACAACCCCATCAGAATCTGTCAGCCTGTTCCCACAGACCGTTACAGTTCTGAAGTTTTGGTTAAGTTAAAACTAACACTCAATCCTTGCTCGCTTCGGTACGGGATCCCCCCCCTCTGAAGAGGCAAATGCCGCACCTGTCAGGATCCCAATGTCGGGAGATTAGAAATACTACGGAAGCTATCAGAGGGTCGCTGGCTCTTAACCCTCCTCGCTCCAAACCATACCGGCCCCAACGGGATCAAATCCCTGCGGCAGCACGGTTTGCCAGTTATACAGTGCCCCCTCTAGCTGGGCCTGTTCTAGGTTGCGCACCTGCATCACGGCTCCTCGCAAATCTGCTCCCTGAAAAGCCGCACCGCGTACACTTGCCCCCACCAAGCCTGCTCCCCGTAAATTGGCCTGTTGCAAATTGGCCCCCAACAATAGTGCCAAACTTAGATCCGCCTTGCTCAACTGGGATCCCTGGAGGTTACAACCCATGAGAATGGTGCCGTGTAGGCCAGCATCGGCCAGGAGCGCCCTGCTTAACTGAGCTTGGGACAGGTTGGTACTGGTCAAGTTAGCCAGGCTTAAATTCACTTCCGTCAGAACCGCCCCCCGCAAGGCTGCCCGACTGAGATCGCTGCCGCTCAGGTTGGCTTCTCGTAGGTCGGTTTTCCACATGAAGGCTTCTGAAAAGTTGGCCCCAATCACGTAAGCATGGCGGAGATTGGATCCCTCCAGTCGGCTGCCCGATAAGTTGGCCCCGGTGAGGGTGGCAGCAGTTAGATTCACCCGGTGCAAATTGGCCCGGCTGAGATCTGCCCCCGCTAAGTTAGCCCGTTGCAAATCCGCTCCGCGCAAATCGGCTCCACGCAAAATCGCCTCGACCCAGTCGATCTCCCGTAACTGCGCCCGGTTCAAATCAGAGCGACTGAGATCAATCCCCCCCAGGTCGGAACGGCTTAGATCCACCTGAGCCAGTTGACTACCCCGAAAATCTCGCCCACCAGCACGGTAGCGTACCCACAAATCTGCTATTGTGGTGACCGCTCGGGCTTCGGATCCCTTGGGGAATAGGGCTGTAGTCTCTGGATCGACAGGCTCAGGTGACTCAGGCGGTTGAGAACAAGCTGAACGGGTCATCAATTCCCACACGTAATAGGTGGCTTTTATTTTCTTCAGCCAGTATAGGGTCTGGAAGAGTAGCTTGAAATCATCGACTTCAATCTTCTTCAGAAACTCCATCCACTATCTCATCAGCTTCCTCTGGATCCCCAATGAAGGAGGCCGGCACCACCGTTACCCCAACAATGCTGTCTTCGGGATCCAACCGCTGTACCAGTACCCCGGTGGCTTCACGGGATTGGGTGGGAATCGCCTTAGCCGCCTGGCGCATGACAATGCCTCTAGCGGTCACCAGCATAATTTCATCCTCGGCGTTGACAATCCGTAGAGCAGCCAACTCGTCAGAATCTTGCCGGAACTTGGTGGCAATCACCCCTTTGCCTCCCCGGTTTTGCTGGCGGAAATTGTCGATGGCCGAGCGCTTGCCCCGTCCGGCCTTGGTGATCACCAACACCCAGGGGTTGGCCAGCCCTTCCCCCTCCTGCTCGGCAGCCATTACCGACTCCGCGGAGATAATGTCCATGCTGACAAGGTTGTCACCTGGATTAAGGGTAATCGCCCGTACCCCACGGGTGGCCCGTCCCAAAGGGCGCAGTTGTTCATCATCGGCCCGGAAGCGAATTGACATGCCTTGACGGGTGGCCATCACCACGTCGTCACTGGAGCGGGCCCGGCGCACCCAACGCAACTCGTCATTCTCTTCCAAAGAAATGGCAATCAACCCGTTGGAGCGAACGTTGGCAAAGGCGCTGAGGGCAGTTTTTTTGATATAGCCCCCACGGGTGAGCATCACCAGATATTCATCATCCGTAAACTCACTCACCGGCACCATCGAAGTAATGCGCTCTTCGCGGGTGATCGGCAACAGCTGCACAATGGCGCTGCCGCGAGCAGTGCGGCTCCCCTGGGGAACTTGATAACCGCGCAGGGTGTACACCACCCCACGGTCGGTGAAAAGGAGAATAGTATCGTGGCTGCGGCAGGCAAAAAACTGTTCGATGGCATCGTCTTCTTTAATGCGGGCCCCGGCTTTGCCACGGGTGGCTCGTCCCTGCACCTGAAATTCTTCGATGCCCATGCGCTTGATGTAGCCCTGCTCCGTCAGAAAGATGATCGTTTCACGGTTTTCGATCAGATCAGCCGTATCCAACTCGGAGTCATCCAAGCAGATTTGAGAACGACGGGGGCTGGCAAAGCGGGCCTTGATCTGCTCCAGCTCTTCGCTGATGATCTGCATCACCCGTTCCCGTCGGGCCAGAATATCTCGCAAATCGGCGATCCGTCTCACCAGTTCTTCGTGTTCCGCTTGAATTTTTTCCGATTCCAAGGCGGTTAAACGGCGCAGTTGCATCTGTAGGATCCCGTCCGCCTGCGCCTCACTCAGGCCAAACACCGCCTGCAATTCGGCCCGGGCCGTGGCGGTATCCGCAGCCTCTCGGATGAGGACGATCACCCGATCCAGATGAGCAAGAGCCAAGAGATATCCCTGCAAAAGGTGATCCCGCTCTTCGGCTTTTTGCAGCTCGTAGCGGGTGCGCCGCTCGATCACCTCTTGGCGGAAGTCCAGGAAAGCCTGGAGGGAATCCCGCAGCGTTAGGGTGCGAGGTTCACCCTGGAGAATGGCCAACATGTTCACGCCAAAGTTGGCCTGCAGGGGGGTTTGCTTGTAGAGGTTATTCAGCACCACCTGAGCTTGCGCATCCCGCTTCAGCTCGATCACCACCCGCATGCCATCGCGGTCGCTTTCATCGCGGATATCGGCAATACCTTCTAGGCGCTTCTCGTTCACCATCTCGGCGATCTTCTCGATCATGGCCGCCTTGTTGGTTTGGTAAGGCAGCTCGGTGATGATGATCGCATCCCGGGTCGGGCGGCCCCGCTGCTCCAAGGTTTCGATGGTGGCAACACCCCGCATAGTAATAGAACCCCGCCCGGTGGTATAGGCTTCACGGATGCCACTTTGACCCATGATCAAGGCCCCTGTTGGAAAATCAGGAGCCGGGATCCACTGCATCAGCTCCAGGCTGGTGAGGTTCGGGTTTTGGATTAGGGCGATCAGACCATCCACCAGTTCCCCTAAGTTGTGGGGAGGGATGTTGGTGGCCATCCCGACGGCAATACCGGAGGAGCCATTGAGCAGTAATTGCGGGATCCGCGTCGGTAACACCAAGGGTTCCTGCTGGGATCCATCGTAGTTGTCGCCAAAATCAACGGTATTGGCATCAATATCTTGCAGCAGACTGGTTTGGGCAAAGGCTGTCAACCGACACTCGGTGTAGCGCATTGCCGCCGGCGGATCGTTGTCAATGGAACCAAAATTGCCATGCCCATCCACCAGGGGCTCTCGCATGGAGAAATCCTGGGCCATCCGTACCAGCGCGTCATAGACCGCTTGATCCCCGTGGGGGTGGTATTTCCCAATTACATCCCCGACAACCCGAGCGCACTTGCGGAACGGGCGATCCGCGCTCAGCCCCAACTCGTGCATGGCGTAGAGAATGCGGCGATGAACCGGTTTCAACCCATCTCTCGCATCTGGCAAGGCCCTCCCGACAATCACGCTCATGGCGTATTCCAGGTAGGACTGGGACATCTCCTGTTGCAGGTCGGTGGAGATGATGCGAGCCGTCGATTCGTTATCGCTCATGGGGTTGGGGTACAGGTTGGGGATCCCGGTTGGCTTGGGCGAGGGCACAGGAAGGCACAAACCCTGCCCATGGGCAAACTCGGGGTGAATGAGTACAGTGTTTTTTGTACTCTAAGTCTACCATTCGCCTTTTGTGAGAGCGGTGCTCTGATCTGCTCCCTGGCGGGCGGGCTTGCTTCGGCAGGAGGTGCTCGGTGGTTCATCGGCGACCCCAATCAGCGGTTCCTCAGGGATCCCCATTGGGGATCTCCCACCCAATTCGCATGGGACAACCTGGTGGCCATCGCCCTTTGGTTCGCCGTGGGATCCCGTCGCAGGGGTTGCGAGATCTGTATCATCTGTTGTTGACCCTATCTTGGCCGGGATTTTTGGGGGTGCTGGCTGGAGGGTACATTTTGGCCAATGTCGGCTTTGCCCTGCTTTATTTGATTGGCACCAACAATATTGCCAATGCTCGCTCAGGCCACTTTGGGGATGCCTTCTTTTTTAGTGTGCAGACCATGGCCAGCATCGGCTATGGAGCCATGTATCCCCTTAGCCTTTATGCCAATGTGCTGGTCACCCTTGAGGCGATGCTGGGGGTGGCAGGTACGGCTGTGGCCACAGGTTTGGTCTTTTCCCGTATTTCGCGGCCTACGGCCCGGGTCATGTTCAGCCGCGTGGCCGTTGTTCATGTCTACGAAGGCTGCCCTACCTTGATGTTTCGGGTGGCCAACCAGCGCTTCAACCAGATTGTCGAGGCCCAAATTCGCGTCACACTTGCCTATAACCAGGTTTCAGCGGAAGGGGAATGGATGCGGCGGCTCTACGACTTACGCCTGGTGCGCTCCACGTCTCCCATTTTTGCGGTGACCTGGACGGTGATGCACCGGATCGAGCGGGATAGCCCCCTTTACCGCCTCACACTTCAAGATCTAGAGGCAGGTCAGGCGGAGCTGATCATCACCCTGACCGGCATCGACGATACCTTTTCCCAAACCATCCATGCTCGCCACTCCTATCTGGCGGATGAGATTCACTGGGGGCAGCGGTTTGCCGACATCCTGCACCTCGACAGCCATGGAAATCGCTATGTGGATTACTCCCACTTTCATACCACTCTGCCGATTTAACCCCCATGCCCTCAATCCAAAGGGGGATCCCTGAAGAAAAAGATAGAGAAAAATCTATTGATTTAGAACGATATTTCGAGCTTATTCAATGGTAATCTGCCGATAGTGCTGATGGATTTCTGGGCATGTTGAGCCAAGCGAAAGAACAACAGTCTGAGGGCGGGAAATTTTTGTACTGGCGTCGGCGTCTGAGCTTGGACAACTGGCGCGGGGATCTCTTCGGTGGACTGACAACCGCCATTGTTTCCTTGCCGATGGCGTTGGCCTTCGGGGTGGCCTCTGGGGCGGGGCCGGTGGCGGGGCTGTACGGGGCGGTGTGTGTTGGCTTTTTTGCTGCCCTGTTTGGCGGTACCCCGACGCTCATCTCCGAACCCACCGGGCCGATGACGGTGATGATGACGGCGGTGATCGCCAATGTAACAGCTCGCTATCCGGATCAGGGGTTGGCGCTGGCCTTCACCGTCGTGATGCTGGGGGGGCTGTTTCAACTGCTGTTTGGGGCCCTGAAATTGGGCAAATACATCACCCTCATGCCCTACAGCGTGATCTCCGGCTTTATGTCGGGGATTGGCTGGATCATGATTTTGTTGCAGATTCCCCCGATTTTGGGCCAAGTCAATCGGGGCGGGGTGATCGGGGCGGTGCAGAACCTGCCGGAGTATCTCCTTAACCTTAAGGGGCCAGAACTGGGGTTGGGGCTGCTGACAATCGGGATCCTCTTCTTCTATCCCAAACCTTGGCGACGAGTGGTGCCACCACAGTTGGTGGCGTTGTTGGTGGGAACCCTGGTTGCCAGTCTGTTTATGGCTGATCTGGATTTGCGCCGCATTGGCCCTATCCCCACCAGTTTGCCGCAGTTGCAGTGGCCGCGCTTGCCCTTGTCTTCTTTCGCCAGCTTGGTGCTAGATGGGGTGGTACTGGGGATGCTGGGCTGTATCGACACCTTGCTGACGGCGGTGATTGCCGATAACCTCACCCGCACCCGCCACGATTCGGATCAAGAGCTGATTGGGCAAGGGATTGCCAATATCGTCTCCGGTTTGCTGGGAGGGTTGCCGGGGGCTGGAGCCACCATGGGTACGGTGGTGAACATCCAATCAGGCGGACGCACCCCTTTGTCTGGCATGACCCGAGCCGGGATCCTGCTGATGGTGGTGTTGTTTGCAGCTCCTCTCACGCAAGGGATCCCGATGGCGGTGTTGGCGGGGATTGCCCTCAAGGTGGGGGTGGATATTCTCGATTGGAGCTTCCTGAAGCGGGCGCATCGACTTTCTCTCAAGGGGGCGGCGATCATGTACGGCGTCATGTTCATGACGGTGTTTGTGGACTTGATCGCGGCGGTGGGTGTGGGGGTGTTTGTGGCCAATTTGCTCACCATTCAACGCCTGAGCGAAATCCACTCGGAAGAAGTGAAGGCCATTACCGATGCGGATGATGCGGTTGAGCTGACCCCACAGGAAAAAACGTTGCTGCGGCAGGCCCAGGGTCAGGTGCTGTTGTTTTACCTGAGTGGGCCGATGATCTTCGGGGTTTCCCAAGCGATTTCCCGGCAACACCAGGCGGTGGCCTCCTGTCAGGCATTGGTGCTGGATTTGTCGGATGTGCCGATGCTGGGAGTCTCGGCGACGCTATCGTTGGAAAATGCCATTCGTGATGCCCTGGATCAGCGCAAGCAGGTGTGGATTGTCGGGGCCAAGGGACGGATCCGCCAGCGGCTAGAAAACTTGCATCTGCCCATACCCCCAGAGCGATTTGTGGACAGTCGTGAGTTGGCCCTCGCAGAGGCCGTTACACAGCTGGGGTTACAGCCACAACCCAGTCCATTGGTTTGACAAGGCTCTGCACCGCCCAACTGATTCCCATCCCAGTCCTCATCATTGGACTGATTGGGCTATCTATTTATTCGGATCCTGGTGGGTGAAATGGGTTCTACGGGTTCTACAGCCCTTTAATGCTCCGCAGTCGCGTGTCGCGTAGCATTAGCGTTGCGTAGCAACAATGCCTACGGCAGGCTGCGCCACCCCAAAAGTGAACGCGGGTTTACGACAACAACGGTAGTTTCCATGGGACTTCTTGGATTTTTTGCATCGTTAGCGGAATTCGATCAACTCCCGCACAGCTATGTGACTTAGCCCAGCCCAACTCTACCTACCGAAATGGGGAATTGAGCAGCAACACAAGACGCTCCTCCAAAAACTTGAGGTTAGCCAACACCTGATTGAAGGCTTCCTCTTGAGTCCAATCCATCAACTCCATGGCTTGGACAACCAGCGCTTGCACCGGCACAGGCTTCTCCCCAAACGCTTCGATTAACCAACGCACCGAGAAGGGATCCACACTGATGTTCCCTTCTGCCCCCGGCCAGCCATTGATATTCACGGGGCCATTGTCGCGGATGGCGTTCTCAAAAGCAGCCCTGGCATTGAGCCGCAGCAACAGGGGATGGGCCTGGACGGAGCCATTCCACCATTCCTCATGGCTGAAGGGTTGGGGAGGAGTTGCCCCGCTTGGGTGGCCGCACCAGAAGTCGATCAACCGAGTCATGTTGGGGAAAATGAGCTCGATGAAATGTAGCAATTCCTCTTGACTCAGCTTTTTGATGGACCGCATGGCGTAGGGGACTGGCTTGTTGAGCACCCGCTCCAGCTTCCATTGCTGCCAGTTCACCATGCTGACGAACTCCAGCTCAGCTTGGCGCAACATCTCGAACACCTGCGGCACCGTGAAGCCTTTGTCACTGCGGAGCAGGAAGTTGGCCAAAATACCGGTAGTCGTTTTGATGGCATCGCCATTCCAGTGACTTTTGACAAAGCTGCCCTCGTGGAGAGCATCCATCAGTTCTCGCAGAATGGGAACGGCCTTAGAGGCAGGCTCATCCATCACCCCCAGCAGCTCCATGGCATCTTGCATATGAAAAATGAACTGGCGCTGGTAGAGACTGTGGACATTGGTGCGGATGATGCCATCCGGTTTCAGCACCTGGCGCATTCCCCTTAGCCCCGCTACTGGATCATCGAGCAGGTAGAGCACATCGTTACAGGCGATGAAATCAAACTGTTCTCCCAAGGAGGTCATATCGGTGATATCCATCACCTCGAAGCGCACATCCTCAATTTGGTGGAACTGGAAGCGCTGCTGGGCCATTTTGATGGATTCGGCGGAGATATCAACCCCGATATAGTGGGCGCCAGGGTTGGCGGTGGCCAGCACCAGGGTTTCCCAGCCAGAGCCACAACCGGCATTGAGCATGAGTTTGCCCGCCGGATCCACGACTTTGCGCTCCCGCAGGTAACGGGCGGTGGTGATGCTATTGGCAAAAAGAGCGGAATTATCCGTAACCGTTTGCTCAATCGGTACATTCGGGTACGGAAATTCGTCAAACTGCGCCTGAACCAGACTGGGGATGGATTGCTCCGGCATAGGGATCCCTGTTTCTCTGGAGCTTATGGTAACGAATTCTGAATTGCTGAGCGGGATCTAACCCAAGCGCTGCTCGCTCTCTTTATCGAACAAGTGGAAGCGATCCATATCGAAGATCACCTCGGCCCATTGATTAACGTGGATTTCGGTGCGGGGATCCACACGGGCGACAAACTCCTGCTCCGCCAGGATCCCTTCTTTGTCGCTGGTGCTCAGGTAAAGGATGACTTCATTGCCCATCAGCTCGGTCACCGACACTTTCGCCCGTACCGGAGCCGGTTGGATCCCTTGGGGTTGGTACTGGGGATCGTGAATGTTTTCGGGACGAATGCCGAAGATCACGGACTTGCCGACGTATTGCCGATAGGGATCCGCTTTGTGGGAGGGAATGGCCACCCGGAAAGCGCCGGTATCCACCCAGAGGGTGCCCTCTTGTTCGAGGAGCTTAGCCGGGAAAAAATTCATGGAGGGGCTGCCGATGAACCCAGCCACGAACATATTAGTGGGGTGAGTGTAGAGGCTGTGGGGGGTATCAATTTGCTGCAGGTGGCCATCTTTCATGACGGCGATACGGCTGCCCATGGTCATGGCTTCCACCTGGTCGTGGGTGACATAGATGAAGGTGGTGCCCAGTTGCATGTGCAATTTGCTGATCTCAGCCCGTGCCTGTACCCGCAGTTTGGCATCCAGGTTGGAAAGGGGTTCATCCATCAAAAAGACTGCTGGATTGCGCACAATCGCTCGACCGACGGCTACCCGTTGCCGTTGCCCACCGGATAGTTCTTTGGGTTTGCGGTCAAGCAGATGTTCGATGCCCAGGCGCTTGGCTACTCCCTTGACGCGATTTTCAATCTCCACCTTCGGTAACCCCCGCAGCTTTAGGCCAAAGGCCATATTCTCGGCCACGCTCATGTGGGGGTAGAGGGCGTAGGACTGGAAGACCATGGCGATATCCCGATCCTTGGGGGGCACTTCGTTAACGAGGCGATCGCCAATGTAGATGGAGCCCGCGCTGATTTCTTCTAGTCCGGCCAGCATCCGCAGGGAGGTGGTTTTGCCACAACCGGAAGGGCCAACAAAGACCAGAAACTCCCCATCTTCGATAGCAATATTCAAATCATGTACAGCGGTGGTGTCCCCGTATCGCTTGGTTACATGCTCGTAAGTAACACTGGCCATGCTCTGCCTCCGAATTGCCAAGGGATTGCGCACCCAAACCCTATCGAACCTTGAGGGCGCAAGTCAAACGGGATCCCGATGGATCCACAAGTTGCTCATTCTCTGTGAGGAGGCTTGGGTGAGGAGTCTTGAGAGAGCTGAGCCAACTGTTGCTGAGCGGCTTGTCGCATTACTTCCACCGGGACGGGTTTGCCCCCCAGCCACAGGGATAAAGCCTTGGCTCCCTGTTGAATCAGCATTTCTAGGCCGGTGATCGGGGTATGACCCAAATCGGCGGCCATGCGCAACAGCAGCGTCGGATTCGGCACATAGATCAGGTCATACACAATCGCCCCAGCGGGCAGCAGACGCAGTTGCTCCCAGCTCAGGGGGGAAAGTGCTTCCCTGGCTTGGGGGGTGGATCCCGGTTTCATGCCAATCGGGGTGGTGTTAATGACCAGCTGGGTTTGCGCCAAGTAGGGATCCAGATCCGCCCAGGCCACCGGCTGCAGTTGAGGCCAGGTGTGTTGCAGAGCGGCCAACTTGTCCGGAGAACGCCCCACCACCCGCAGGGGTTGGATCCCCAGTTCCACACAGCCCTGGATCACCGCCCGCGCCGCACCCCCGCATCCCAGGATCAGGGCAGGGATCCCTTGCAGGTTTAGTCCCAGCAGCGGCTGCAAAAAGCCATCGATATCGGTATTCGTGCCTGCCCACCCTCCCCCAGGCAGCCGATAAACCGTATTCACCGCCCCCACCGCAGCCGCCCGAGGATCCACCTGAAGCAAAAAAGGCAAAATCGCCTGTTTGTGGGGAATGGTAACGTTAAAGCCCTGCACCCCCAAGGCCGCCAACCCAGCCACTGCCGTTGCCAACTGGTCCGGGGCTACTGGAAAGGGTACATAGCAGTAGTCCTCCCCCAAGGCTGCCAGGGCCGCATTGTGCATCGCTGGAGACAGGCTATGGCCAACCGGATCCCCGATTAAACCCAGCAGTTGTGTTGTGCCTGAGATTGGCTGCATCAAGGCTCAGGCTGCTCCTGCTCAATCCGCTTTAATGTGGCCTGATAGCGGTGACGCCAACGACCCAAAGACTCCTCTGAAAGGTGATCAATAATTTCAGAAATGTGGCGAAGCACCTGGTAGGCTTCCTGAAAATCCTGAGCCTGATTGCTTAAGCGGGCCTGACGCAGCTCTGCTAAGTGCAGCATCATCTTTACAGACTGCAACTTATTTTTCATCAAGTCCTCCAGCATATCCCGGACTTGAGCAATCGCCTCGGCTCTAACCAGCCGCTGCCGCCGCCGAATCACCCAAAATATTAAGCCATGTAAAACCCCTACCAGAATGGCAACAAGAGCTGTGATCTTCCAGAACTCGGCTCTATTGGCTACAAGTCCACTCAAGAGAATAACCAGCAGACCAACACCTGTGAGAATCAGCTCGATGTTATTGAGAAGAGAACCTTTGATTTTTTTGAGATCTATGCTCATAGATTAACCATGGTTCCTGCAGTGTCTGGATATCTCAAGTTCTGTGTAATTTTCTCCGGTAGATGCTTCTGTAGAGAGATCTGCGACGTGGTTTGCGCTTGAGTCGCCGCTGGATAGGTTTTCTCGAGATAAGTTGGGGGCGTTCATGGGTCAAAAACCCTTGCGAAGGGGGCAGATGCTCGAGGGAAGTCACTTGGATTTTTTCTTGGTGAATTTTCTCTTTGAGCTGCAAATTCTGGGTCTGTAGATCCTGGATCTGAGCTATCCGGGTTTCCAAATCCTGTCGCAGGTTTTCGTTCTCTGTCTCCAGTTCCTTCAGCCGGTTCAGCAGCTCCTCAGGAGCCGAGATAGGGCTGGGGGCGGTGACCACAGAGCTGTGTAAGTTCTTGCTGTCTCGCATCGCCTGGGCAGCCCGCCGCAAGAGGGCAACCCCCTTGGGATCATCGTTTTCCATAAGACTGGCGGCCCCAAAATGCAACTGCACCGGCAGAGCTTGCCCATTCACCACAAAAGGATCCTGAATCATTCGCTGACAGCAGCGTTCGGCAGCAATTTGTGTGGCAGCTAGGGTGCTCCCTGACAGGAGAACGATGAACTGTCCCTCATCGTAGCAAAACAGATCATCCCCCTCCCGTAGGTTGTTGGCCAACCGATCCGTAAAGAGCTTGAGGAGGGCGGCCCGAGCCTGAGCATCCAACCCTTTACTGAGAGCGCTAAGGTTGGCAATACGAAGCACAAACAGACTCAGAGGTTCCGATTGAGAACGGGCTTGAGCCACCCGCAAGGGCAAACGGGTCACCAAATCCTGACGGTTGCCCACCTCTAAGCCAATCGACTTGGCGGGGGATGGAACTTGTTTTTGCCCGGTTTTGATCAGGTGTTGTTGGCGGCGACTTTCCACAATGCGCAAGCCCGCCCGCACCCGAGTCATCAACTCTGCCGCTTGAAACGGTTTGGAGAGGAACTCGTCAGCCCCTGCTTCCAAAGCCCGCTCCATATTATCGTTGCCCTCACGGGCAGTCATGATGATGTAGTACACCCAGGCGTACTCTGGGGACTGCCGCAACTGCCGACAGAGATCCAAGCCATTCAGGGAGGGCATCACCCAGTCGGCGATGATCAAATCCGGCGGTCGACGACGAATTTGCTCTAGGGCGGAGGAGCCATCTAAAGCATAGGAAATGCTACAGCCCTGCTTGCCCAAAAAGTTGGACAACATCTCCGCCACCATGTAGCTGTCATCCACAATCAGGACGTGGGCACGAATGCTACCGTCGTCGGCCTTGCCAAAGGAGGAACCTGTCTGAGGCGTTTCAGACTGAGGTACAACAATGCTCTCCGGACTGGGATCCATGGGCAAACCGGGGCAGGACAAACGGAAAGCCGAAGATAGCAAGAATCCGCAGACTTTCCATAGCCATTCTAAGCGGCAGGTATCAACTGACGCTTCAATTGGATTGGATTGTTTTGGGCATTTTGTGTTGATTGTTGCTCAAGGGTTGCTCAAGCCAGATTTAATAGCGAATCTCTAGGGTGACTTGGGCGTGTACTCTTTGTTCTCCCCCCTCCACGGGTGTAGAAGCGATCTCGGAGCGGGCAAAATCTGCACTGGGCGCTAGGGGAACGGGCGGTGGGGTAACACGGCCATCGCTGTGAATCTGAATGCGTTCGACTGAACCGAGGGTGAGATTCAAGGCTCCCAACACATCCTGAGCTTGGCGTTGCGCATCTTCTACCGCTTGGGTCAAAGCACGGCTGCGCGCCTGCACCAGAGCGGCATCCTCTGCTCGGAAGCTGACCGACTCTACCTGGGTGGCTCCAGCCGCCACCGCTTCATCCAAGACTTGTCCGGCACTGGCCACAGGCACCTCGAACTGGACGCTGTTTTGCCCTTGCACCCCCGTCAGGTGAGATTGACCATCCCGATAGTCGTATTGCGGATACAGGGAGATCCCCGTGGTTTGCAGAGCATTGACCTGTAGCTCCTTAAGGCGGGTCACCAGGCGCTCCGAACGTTCCGCCACCTGTTGCTGGACGGTTTGTGCTGAGTCTCCCCGCAGCATCACCCCTAAGCGAATTTGGGCAATGGAGGTCTCAACCGGAGTGGATCCCTGCCCTGTCACTGTCAATATCCGGGATCCCTCACTAGGATTGGCCATAACCCCTCCGCTGCCCATCAAAGTCCAGCTCAACACAGCAACCGCTAGCACCATTCCCAAGCCGGTTGCCAGCTTCAGGGATCCCCAAGGGTGCCATTTCCACAGCTTGACCATATTTATGAGTTCTCCTGTGCAAGATAACGGATTAGGTGAGGTGATACAGTTTTTTCCCGAAGTGGTAACCTAGCTCAGCAAGCGCCCATCCTCAACCCGAATCATGCGCTGGGCGGCCTGGGCCACTTCAATGGCGTGGGTAACCATGGCAATGGTCATGCCCTGCTGGTGTAAATCGGCAAAAATTTTCAGCACCTCTTGGCTGGTATGGCTATCCAAAGCACCCGTCGGCTCATCCGCTAGTAGTAGACGCGGGCGATTCACGATGGCGCGAGCGATGGCCACCCGTTGCTGTTGGCCTCCCGACAGTTGTGCCGGACGGTGGTGCAGTTTGTTGCCCAAGCCCACCTGTTCTAAGGCTTGCGCCGCCCGCTGACGTTGCTCCGGTTCTGGGATCCCAGCGTAGGCCAGAGGCAGCATCACATTTTCCAGGGCGGTTAAGACGGGCAACAGATGAAACTGCTGAAACACAAAGCCAATTTTTTGATTGCGAATGTGGGCCAGCTCCCGATCCGATAGGGTAGAGACCTCCACTCCATCCAGCCAGTAGCGCCCGGAACTGGGCTGATCCAAACAACCAATCAGATTCATGAGGGTGGATTTGCCCGAGCCCGAGGGCCCCATAATCGCGCAGTATTCCCCGGCTTCAATGACCAAGTTGATATCGTAAAGGGCTTGAAAACTGCCTTCCGGGAGCTGATAGCTCTTATTCACGCCGACCATCTGCACAACGGGGGGGCGACTGTCACGGCGAATGGGGGCGGAGAGTTCCGTGAGACGTTCTAAGGATCCCACAGAGCCGCTTCGACCGTTGGCGAAGTGTTCTTGCTCAAACATGGTTGCCTTCGCAGTTTGACCCATTCTAGCCTTGGGGGTATTTCCCGCCGCTGCGCTTTTGTCCCGCAAGTCACTAACCGGAAGAGCGGATCTCCTGAGGCTGATGATAGGGACAGCTATCCTGGGGATCCACCCTGAGGCGGTAGAGGGGGGAGCGTTCTTGATCGCAGCGAAATGCCTGGGTTTGGGGTGTCAAGATCTGGCGCGCAAAGCGGCAACTTTGGCATTTCATGCCTCGCTGGGTTCCTATCGGGGCTTGGGGTGGTCGGGGGTGGGACGGGGTAGGAGTTGCCGGACGGATCAGCTCCCGTGGAGAAAGGCCCCGCAGCACCAGTTCGGATCCCTGCCAGCGGGCTTCCACCAAGCCAGTATCGGCCCAGGCCAGCCAACGGGGATCCTCAGTGATCTGAGCAGGCAAATGCACCTGTACGCCAGCAATCGAGCGAGGAGCAGGGTGATCCTGCCACACCTCCTCCACTTCCCCTTCGTAACGCACCGCCGGATCCCCGATCTCAGCAGCAGTGCTGCCCTTGAAATGGGCCAGATCGGATCCCTTGGTCGGGGTTTGCAGGCGTCCGTCTGGGAACTCCAGCCCATGTCCAGGCTGTGGGCAATGGACGTGATAACGGTTGCACAACTCCGGCAGATCGGCTAAATCCTGGGCTTGCTTTGGACTGCCGTGGATCAGCACCAAATGCTGAGGACGGAAAGTGTGGATAATTTGGGTTAGATGTCCGACATCATTGTGACTATGCCAGGTCATGGATTCCACCTGGATACGGGAACGCAACACCGCGGGCCAACGCTCAAACGGGGTGGCCAGTTCCACCTCCGGCAGTTGCACCAGCAAACAGGAGCGCTGAGGTTGGGCCAACAGTCTCGACCAAATCGGATCCCAAGACTCCGGCCCAGCATCGGCATCGCACAACAATAAGCCCTGCGGTAAGGGATCCGCCTCGGTTAGAGGCTGTACCTGGGGTTGTAGGCGGGGTTCCCAAAACAAAGGCTGGTAGGTGGCAAAGTTTTGCACAGGCTCCGGCATCTGGGAGAGCAACCGTTCGTAGAGGTCACAGCCCGCTGCCAGACCTGGGGCCACCCACACCTTCAAGTCTTTCAGGGATTGGGTAAAGCGGTGATGGGCTTTCAGCAAAAAGATCAGTTCCTGCCCCAACCCCAACACAGGCAGCGGCAGCAACACGGTTTGGCCCGCTTCCAGAGCACTGAGCAGCCGCTCCACCAAGCGATTTTCCAAATGGCGACGGGCCGGATAGCGGGTAGCCCCCAGTGAGGCTTCCATTAGAAGTAAATCCGGCTGCCAATGGCGCAACGCCGTCAGATCCAAGCCAGGCGCAAAACGAGTGGAGGCCAACGAACAGTCGCCGCTGTACACACAGGTTTGGGCGGGGGTGGTTTGGGTATTTTGCAAGAGCGTCGCTGCTGCCCCTGGCAGATGTCCGGCGGCAAAAAAGGTGAGCATTAGGTGGGGCAGAATTTCCCGCGCTTGGCCAAGGGGCAAAGCCCGCAAAGGGGGGAAACGCACTTCGCGGTCATAACCGGGCCAGACTCCCCGCTCCCAAAGACCCGCGGCCAAATGGGCCGTGACAGGAGTGGCGTAAAGAGGCACTTGCGGGTAGCGACGATGAAAGGCGGGCAACCCCTGCATGTGGTCGAAGTGGGCATGGCTACAGATGACCGCATCCGGGATCCCAGGCAAAACGTTCAGGAGAACCGAGCCGGGCAACCCGCAATCCAACAGCACACGATAGCGCTCCGTACCATGCGGAGCAGGATGGGATCCCATCTCTAACCAATAGGCACAGCCTTGCTGATGGGGATCCGTACCCAGCGGGATCAAACGAAGAGGGGGGCGTTCTGGCTCCACAGTTGTGTTGTTCTTATCTACGAGACCACACTCAAACCCTGCAAGCGATGCCAAGGATTCTGGCTAGGATCCCCTTCGGTACCCACAACGGTGTTGCCCTAAAGAGTCGATCTACCCATATCTCAGCATAGCTTTTGCTACCCAACCCCTTCCATAACGAGAGTCATCCAGGGCTGCTGCCGCCAAGTTGTGAAGATTTTTAGAAGATCACAAGATCCGCTCCTGGCGGGGGAACTTGTCGGGATCCCTTGAAACGACGGAAAACCTTGCTTGGCTTAGTCCTGAGTTCTGTAGCGGCGGTTGGGGTAGGGTTCAGCTTTGGCCCCAGTTGGGTACAGGCTCAAGGCCGTGAAACGCTAACCATGGGCACTTCCCCTGATTACCCTCCCTACGAGTACTATGACACCTCCAGCGGCCAAGAGCAGATCGTGGGTTTTGATATCGATATTGCTAACTACATCGCCGAAGAACCGGGCTTTAACCTGCGGGTTGTGGGCATGAATTTCAGTGGCCTCATCCCAGCTTTGCAAGCCAATCGAGTCGATTTTGTCATGGCGGGCATGACCCCTACCGAAGAACGCAAACAAAACGTCGATTTCTCGGAAGTTTATTGGTGGAAGATGCTCCCCCAGCTGAGTTCTTCAGCAACCCCAAGAGCGAACGGGCCAGGCAGTTCTTGGAAAAGATGCTCTGAGAAAGCTCGAATCAAGACTGCTCTCCCCGAGCTAGAAGCTAGTTTTCTGAAGGATCTTCGGCCAAAGCAGGCTGTTGTCGCTCTGTGAATTGCCAACTGGCAAAATCGTGATCATCCGGGCGTACCGTCAGGATCAACAGGTTGTACACCGCCCAAAGCAATCCAAAGACAAATCCAGGCCAAACGGGATCCCATGTGCTAACATAGCGAACGGATCCCACGCCAATCGCTATCAGGGTGAGCAAAATGGCCAGAGCTTGTGGCCCTAAGGACAGTTGAGAAGGTTTTTCGGAATCGGGAATCACCCCCCTCAAGAATTGAACCAAGGCCTGAATCGACTGGAAAAACTGACTGCCCGTCTGTCGCTCCGAGTTCCATGCCACCCGCCACAGCCGCGGGGGAAAAGCCAGGAGCCAACTGACCCGCCCCAGCACCAGGTAAGGCAAAAACCAAGCGAAAAACCGCTGATCAAAAGCCGGTACCGGCATCCATCCTGTCCACAAAAAGGCCACTGGCACCGCCAAATAAGCCAGTTCTGCCAACCCTCCTGCCGCCCAGAAGGTTAACCACAGGTATTGCAGGCGCTGCTGCAGGGTCGTTTGCCCCCCCCAAAAGGGGTTCTCCTTCAGGGCAGAAAAAAGGGCCAGTAGAGCAACCCGGCGATTGCGTAAGGGCAGCAGTGCCCCGGTGACTTGGGTCTCTCTAACCAAGTGGGAAGTCCACCCCTTGCGGTGCATTTGACACCCCAATCGCACCGGTTTGCGCGAGTCTAGGTTAGGGATCCCTTGTAGGGCTTCCCGTCGGATCAAACAACCGGATCCCAACAGGGGGGCTGCCTGAAAACCTCGGGATCCGACGGCCAAAACCTGCTGAAGGGGGTGAACGGCTGCTGGCTGGCCCAAGGTTTGCAACATCACCTGAACAAATCCTGTGGAATTGGCGATTGGAGCCCGTTCAGGAGAATCGTAAAAGAGGGGCAACGTTTGCAACAATAAACCTGGCTCTGGGAATTGGCCGGGTTCAATCAGGAGCCAATACTCTCCACTCGCTTTCCCCGACTGAAGCACATGGGTGAGAGGATCCACAGTCGGCTCAGGACAAGCCAGATATTCACAGGGGATGGAGCGGGCCACTTTCGCCATCTCCTCGTCTTCCGCCAAATCGACCACATGCACAAACAGCCGATCCCACGGGTAATTCAGCTGCAAAGCAGCCAGTGCCGTTTGCCGAGTTGCTTCTGGAGAGTCCCAGCGGCGCATCACCAGCACATCTACCCTTGGCATCTGGAAGAAGGCCCGTTGAAACACCTCTGGCGCAGGTAGATGGCCTAGCTCATGGGGAATGCGACTCAAGAAAAAAGGGATAGCCGCTAACCAGACAAATAACTCTGCACACCAGAAGAGAAAGGATGCGAACCCGGTTAATCCTGCCGTCAGCCGCCAATAGAGATACATCCCCCCAGCAGCCAAGTGTAGACTGCCAAACCACCGAAACAGATGTACGCGCATCGGCCCCACATCCCACACAAGCTTTCCCAGGAAACAACCTGCAGGTTATGTGGCCCATACCCGCCTTCCCTTGATCATGCCCAGATTGTAACTGGGACTATCAAGAAGCCATGCAAGAGCCCATGTTTGCAGGGATCCCAGGTGGGTAAACAGAGGTGTTTCTTAAGGATCTGCCCTTATTCAGCGGCAACTTCCGCCGGATAAACACTCACCTTTTGTCGATGCTTGCCGTAGCGCTCGAAGGTGACAATGCCACTCACCACCGAAAACAGAGTGTCATCCCCACCCATACGGACATTGGTTCCAGGGTGGAACTTAGTCCCCCGCTGCCGCACCAAAATATGGCCGGGATGCACCAGCTCACCCCCGTAGCGCTTGACCCCCAGCCGCTTGGCATTGGAGTCACGACCGTTGCGGGTACTGCCTGTTCCTTTCTTATGAGCCATAACGCCTCCTATGCAACCTATGCAACTGTGTCTTACTCACTGAAAATCAAACAAAATCAACAGTGTGTGTGCCAAGTCGAGGTTTATTCCGCATCCTCAGGGATCCCTTCTGTGGCTTCCACTAGGCTGGTTGGTTCGGCTACAGGTTCGGCAGTGGCCAATGCAACGCCATTTAACTCAATAGCCTCGATGAGCACACGGGTTAGTTCTTGCCGATGCCCCTTTTTCTTGCGGGTCTTTTTCTTCGGCTTCATCTTGTAAACAATGACTTTGGTGCCACGCCGATGGTGCAAAATCCGGGCTTTAACAACAGCCTCCGAGACATAGGGATGCCCCAAAGTCACCCGCCCCTCATGGTTCACCAGCAAAACCTGAGACAAATCCAAAGCACTATCTTCGTCCGTCTCGGGTAGGCGCTCTACATCATAAAAACGCCCTGGCTCAACCCAAAGTTGCTTGCCACCGGTTTCAACAATCGCATAAGTCATGGTTTCTCCTCGCCGTACAGGTGCCCATGCGGGTCTTGGAACCTGATCCGAGCGTTTACAGCGATCTCTAATGCTAACGGAACGATGGATACCCTGTCACCTATACATGAAGCTCACACCACCTCGCCTCGGCAGGTGGTGTGAGCTTCATCAACAGCCAGACATCGGTGGGTTTGCGTCCGGCGTTGCTTTTGCGAGGTTTGTCGTGAATTTGCTCTAGAATGACCCGAAATTCTTGCCAGGGAACAATCTCACGAATCAGGATGTCTTGTTTCTGGGCTAGGATTTCATAACGCTGCTCTAGATCACAAAGGCTTTGTTGTCCCATAGCCGTGAATGGATGGCTGGTCTACTGCTCAATGATCAATGATCTCAGATCTCATTGGTTTCTTGATAATGTAAGACAGGTTTGATTGGATTTTTCGAGGTGCCCTGATGATTAGGCAGATGCAGTGGCTCATCTGGGAGCCCCTGCGGAGGGTAGAGGGTGGGATGAGGGGCTCTTCATCACGGCTTTGAGCATCGCCCAGATTGGCTCCTAGGGATCCCTTTACAGCCCTTTGCGCCAAGGGCACGCTAGCGCGACCGTTAGTCACCTAGCACGGGGGAATCCCCTTCGCGACAGCGGTGCGGAGCACTCTAGCGCTTTCAAAATAGGGTAAGGACACAACTGTTGTTGTCACAAACCCACGTTCACTTTTGGGGTGGCGCAGCCTGCCGTAGGCATTGTTGCTACGCAACGCTAATGCTACGCGACACGCGATTGCCGAGCATTAAAGGGCTGTACTACAGCTTCTCTCTGTTGGCAGAAGTGATGGAATTAGACCTGGGTTGGGCCCGGGATCAATAGAGCAGTGACGCTGGGGTTATGGTTATCGGCTGTGGCCGCTTGGCATGGCTGTCACTATGATAATTGTTCCATGATAAACCGAAAGCCTATCATTCGTACTGATAAATGGAGCCTTAACCCAACGGCGCAACAGCGAATGCTGTTTCGGTAAAGGTTTATCGTCGTTTGTGCAGGCATTTGGTGGGCGTGATTTACACCCATTGGGCAGAGCTAGGAGGATTGTCGAATCAGCAGATCATCCCTGCTGTGGAGAGATTGATTCACCAAACTGCTCAAAATCCGAATGTGAAATACGCTTCGTTTGATAGGGTGTTTCACAAATTTCCAAGCTACTACCGCAGAGGTGCAATTGCCTTTGCATTAGCATTTAACGCTGAGGCAATCGTATTTGAGAGCCTCAAAGGCTGGAAGGCAACGGGAGGACGGAAACGCTCCACTTTGCGACAGCGCTTTCAGGGTTGGCTCAAAAGCATGATTCGGGACTATAGCGAGATGAAGTGGCAAGAGGCTGGGGGCAAAACCATTGATGTGATTGCTGCCCATACCTCAAAGTTGGCGTATGACGGCTCTGGAGTTGTGGAGCGCGACTGCAAGAACTATGCTCTGGCCAAATTCGCCTCTGGTAAGCGATATGCGGCAGACCTGATGGCGCTCACAATATCGCTGCCAGAGGGGTTCTTAAGCTCACGTGCCGAAAGGAGAGTGAGGGGTATTTGGGCAAAAGTTCCCGATACTCGCCTAGAAGCTGGGCTGGTTTGTGTGACCTGTGGACTCATCAGAGAGTTACAGGTCAGCACCGACACCACCACCTCGTGTCAGCAGGTGGTGTGAGCTTCATTACATCTGTGGGCAACTGGAGCAAGAAGCCACCGAAATTCCGCAGCTGTTTGATGCCATTTTGATCGATAAAGGGCAGGATTTACCCCCAGTTTTTTATCGCCTGGCCTACCAAACCCTACGGGATCCGAAGCGACTCTATTGGGCCTATGACGAAGCTCAGGGCATTGGCTCGTTGGTGGTGCCAGGAGCCGCAGAGTTGTTCGGTCGGGATGAAGAGAGCAAACCGAAGGTGACATTGGCCGGACGCTCGATTGTGCTGCGGCGATGCTACCGGACTCCCCAAATTGTCCTGATGGCTGCTCATGCCCTGAACATGAGGCTTTTGCGTCCGGGAGGGCCGCTGCAGGGGGTTACCCAAAAAGAACAATGGGAAGACCTGGGCTATCAGGTTTTAGAGGGAGATTTTCGCACGGTTGGATCCTCCATCACCCTGACGCGCACCAGTCCTCAGAGATCCCCAACTTTGAGGATGAGGGTCGGGTGATTCCGTTGGACCAAATGCCCAAAATTGAGGATTTGTTAGGGATCCCGTCCTGAAACTTGAAAGCTAGGGCGACATTCTGACCAGTTCGTGGCAAGCCTCGCCGTTTGCTTGCCACCCGAGCGTAGTAGAAATCCACATGGGGAGGATGTCAACCAGTTTGCTCCCTCCTTGTTCCAGTGCAAAGGGCAGATCCCGCAGAAGTTCCCCTATCCAAGCGGATCCCTGCTGGGTTGGGCAGTAGGTGACCTAGGTTTGCAGCCATTCCTCAGAGACCTCAGCAGTACGGCCAATGTCTGCTCGAGAACCCCGTTCTAAAACCATCACTCAGTTCACCAGTTAAACTCAACCGCCTGCTGGAGGAAGGACCGACGCCTACTGGGCCAGCCTGCAATATTGACACTCCCCCGGTTAGAAACCGGGGGATTCTCCCTTCTAGCCCCTTGCAACCTTAGACTGCAAGGTATTCATGGAGTTCAGGGGATTGCCAACTACCCCATCCCCTGAGCCGACCCTACCT
>NZ_JAFIRA010000051.1 GCF_022848905.1 Thermostichus vulcanus str. 'Rupite' | reverse complement strand
AACAACCGGATCAAGGTAATCAAGCGACAAGGGTATGGGTTTACCAACATTACTAACTTCAGAGCCAGATTATTAGCAGCTTTCTGGCCTTAGTAATCCTTGATCACCATAAGTCCAGGAGAGCCATTCAGCATAAGAAAGAGGATATCCTTTGGCGGGAGAATTGGCTACGATATTCCTTTGCGGAATCCAGGTGTCCTCGGGAAACACTCTCACCTCTCGACCCATGGGATGTTTCTGGAGGACTTTATCAACTTCATCCAGCATCTCTCTGGTTTGACGAACGGCCAACCTACTGTACATACTGATCACCACACCTAGAATGGAAAGAGGCCGCTCACGAGCATCATGAACAGCCATAATCCTATTCATTACGTACTCAAGGGCACGAATTGGATAGGGGGCTAGCTGAGTCGGAATTAAGACTCTATCGGATGCCATTAAGGAGATAGTGTTAACCTTGCCAAAAGAAGGAGGTGTATCGATAAAAATATAATCATAGGCTGAACCTATCTTGCTGAGTTTCCTTACCAAAACTTGATCAGAATTAATCATCTGAATCAAGGTGGCTTCCATATCACTTAGACGAATATGAGATGGAATAATATCCAGTTTGACATCTTGCCACCTTTTGGAGATAGCTACTTCTTCTATCTTAACTTTCGGCTCAGTTAACAAATGGGTAACATCCTTTCCGGATTTTAGCTCAATATCCTCAAGAGGATTAATACCTAATCCAGTAGTCAGATTTGCTTGAGGATCGATATCGATTAAAAGCACTCTCTTGCCCAACTTGCTAAGGGCAGCAGCCACGTTAATCGTGGTTGTGGTTTTGCCAACCCCACCTTTGTTGTTAAATACTGTGATGATCACGGTCTTAGTTTCCTTCAGGCTGGTTTGTAGAGGATCCGGCAAGAGTAGGGAACCAATTTGTCTAGACTCGGGAAATATTTGACGAAGACGTGGATACAACTTAGCATGAAAAGAACGGTGGAGAGACTGGAGTTGGCGAGTTATGAGAAGGCAAGTCTGACGGCCTAGAATCTTGCTTAGGATATTAAACTTATCAACAAATGCCTTTTTGTCAAGGTGAGCTAGGCAAATAATTTCCAGATTGTTATTGTAGTAAATCTCAAATTCTAAACCATTGGTTAGCAGGCCAAAGATTGAGTGAGTCTGTCTAAGGTAGGTGCCCAGCTGCCAAGTATGATTTTTTAGCTTTTTCTTCGGCGCTTTGACCTCGATGATCAAATAATTCATGTGAGGCTCATCCATGCCATTTGCACAGATGATAAAGTCAGGACGCCCGCTTCCTGCAGCAATCTGCCGCCGCCAATCCCCCGGTTGATAGCCCCACAGCTCTAGTAAGGGTATAATTAGCTCCTTTTCCAGACCCTCCTCTGAGATGTGGACGGAGACACTTTGTAGAATTTGAGTGATACTGATATCTGCTTTCAATTCAATTTCAATTCAATAAAGTCATGAAAGATTAAGATTACTCAGATTGCTGAGAATCAGAGCCAAGGAGTTGCGCCCTCCCAATAGCATAGTCCCACTGAGGGAGCAAGCCTTTTCTTTAAACTTAGCTTCACCAATTTACACCAAGCTTTTAGAATACGCTTTGGGTTGTTTTTGGGCAGCGGTTCCATCACAGCTAGGGTAGCCAGGGAAACTGGCGAAAATTGGGGGGGCGCTTTTCCAGAAAGGCCCGTTTGCCCTCGGCGGCTTCTTCGGTCATGTAAAACAGCAGCGTTGCATCTCCGGCCAACTCCTGTAAACCGGCCTGACCATCACAATCGGCATTAAAGGCGGCCTTGAGGCAGCGTATGGCTAGCGGGCTTTTCTGTAAGATTTCCTGGGCCCAGCGGATCCCTTCCGCCTCCAGCTCCTCCACCGGCACCACTGCATTCACCAAACCCATCTCCAGGGCTTGCGCTGCGGTATATTGTCGGCAGAGAAACCAAATTTCTCGCGCTTTTTTCTGCCCCACCACCCGTGCCAGGTAGCTAGCTCCAAACCCTCCATCAAAGCTGCCCACCTTGGGGCCGGTCTGACCAAAAATGGCATTGTCGGCGGCGATGGTGAGATCACAAATCAGGTGCAAGACATGGCCACCCCCAATGGCGTAGCCTGCCACCAAGGCAATGACCACTTTCGGCAAGGAACGGATCAGCCGCTGCAAGTCCAACACGTTTAAGCGGGGGATCCCTGCCTCATCCAAATAACCGGCCTCACCCCGCACACTTTGATCCCCACCCGAGCAAAAGGCATATTGACCATCGGTATGGGGCCCGGCGCCAGTGAAGAGCACCACCCCAATGCGGGGATCCTCCCGCACATTGGAAAAGGCATCGATCAATTCCTGAATGGTTTTGGGGCGAAACGCATTGCGCTTGTGGGGACGGTTAATGGTGATTTTGGCGATGCCATCTTCGCTTTTTTCGTAAAGGATATCTTCGTAGGTTTTGGCAGTGTGCCACATGGTCTGTGATCCTTGCGCCTTTGCCCTGACGACGCGAATACTGGGACTCCGGATGTTCCCTAATCCTCCGGGATCCGTATTATCCAATGGTTATCGCCTGGTTGGAGGCTCTGGTCTGCTTTGGAAGGTGGAAACCATCGCTTCCACCAGCCCCTCTAGGGTATATTCCTTGGCCTCAATATCCACCCGACCCAACACAGCCACACAGGTTTCTGCGGTTTTAGGGCCAATGGCTGCAATTTGCACTGGTGGATCCCAAACTTCCGGGCCTAGTCCTGCTTGCTGGAGCAATCGCGCAAAGTGTTGCACCGTCTTGGAGCTGGCAAAGCTCAGGATATCCACTTGACCGGTCTTGAGGGCAGCAACCACCTGCGCATCTGCCGCGGGGGGACAGGTGGACTCATAGGCTGCCACTTCTTCCACCTCAGCTCCCCGCTGTCGCAACCCCTGCACCAACACATCCCGCCCGCCGGACTGCACGCGAGGAAAGAGGATCCGTTGTCCTGCCACCGGCTGTGGCCATACTTCCAAAAGAGCATCCGCCACAAACTCTGGGGGCACCAAGTCGGGATGAATACCGTACTGAGCCAGGGTGGCTGCCGTTTTGGATCCCACCACCGCCACCTTGAGACCTCGCAGGGCACGGCTGTCTTGTTTGTGATGGTGCAGCCGGGCAAAGAAATGGCTGACGGCATTGGCAGAAGTCAACAGCAGCCAATCAACCTGGGCCAAGCTGGCAATCGCCCGATCAAGGGGATCCCAACTGTCGGGGGGTTGAATCACCAGGGTGGGCATCTCCAGGATCCGCGCCCCTTGGGCCTGCAGCAGCTGGCGAAAGGCTTCCGATTGCCCTTCCGAACGGGTCACCAAGACGGTTTTACCCGCCAAGGGGGCTGGTTCCGGCAAGGGTGGGATCCCAGGTAAAACAAGCTGCCGCAGCTTAACAACTTCCCCAATCACCAATAAAGCCGGCAGGGGATTCTTGCGGGAAGGGCTCAACTCCTTCCCCTGCAGCAGCTCCCCCAGCTCTCCCACCCAAACCTGCTGCTCGGCTTGCCCTGCCCCCCAAATCAAGGCCACAGGTCGCTGGGTGGGGATCCCTGCATCCACCAATTGGGCCGCAATTGCCTGCCGTTGTCGGGATCCCATCAAGATGACCAAGGTATCCAACTGAGCCAAAGCACTCCAGGGTAAAGCTTCCAGCTCATGGGCTGTCAGCACGGCAACGGTTCGGCTCAGGTGCTGATCGGTTAAAGGGATCCCTGCCCAGAGGGGACCGGCCAGAGCGGAAGATAACCCCGGTAGAATCTCAAAAGGGCAGCCAGCCTTGGTGAGCGCTTCTACCTCTTCGCGGGTACGGCCAAAAATCAGCGGATCCCCAGACTTGAGATGAACCACCTGTTTGTCCTCATGGCAGCGTTGGATCAGCCACAGGACTCCCTCTTGCACAGAAGACTCCCCAGACCGTCGCCACAGCTGCGCCTGACCGGGCAATTCCACCAGCAAGCGCTCATCCACCAGTTCATCGATCCAAACCGCCTCCGCCTGCCGCAACACCTGAAGCGCCCGCACCGTCAGGCCCTCCCGTCCTCCCAACCCTGCCCCCACCAAGTACACCTTGCCCATGGTCAAGAAAGATCCTGCGTCCTGTGTCTAATCCTGCCCCAAAACAGGGATCCCTGCCGTCTGCAGGCAGTTGCAATCCAGACTAGGCTGGAGAAAAGCCCTTTCGCACTCAGGATCCCGTGGGTATGTCTGCTGTGACTGGGGAGCGTTGGCCCCGACGAGATTTTGTGGTGAATGGAGCCGCCCTGTTGGCAGTGGGATGGGGATCCCGACCGGCCAGCCCAGCAGCAGGATCCAAGGTTATCCGTCTGGTCACCAACTGGTATGCGCAAGCGGAACACGGTGGGTTTTACCAAGCCCTTGCCACCGGCATTTACGCCCGCTATGGCCTGCAGGTGCAAATCCGCATGGGGGGAACAGGGGTGAATGTATTGCAACTGTTGGCGGGAGGAGCAGCCGATTTTGTAATCGGCTCTAGCCCAGATGCCCTTGCGGCTCTGCAAGCAGGGATCCCCTTGGTGACGGTGGCGGCCTTTTTCCAGAAGGATCCCCAATGTTTGTTGGCTCATCCAGGGGTAGGCCATGACCATCTCGAAGATTTACGGGGCAAACCGATTTGGGTCTCGCCCGGGGCAAATCTGACCTACTGGCCCTTTTTACGAGCCAAATTTGGCTTCAGCGACGAACAAAAGCGCCCCTACAATTTCAGCCTTGCACCCTTTTTGTTGGATAAATACTCTGCACAACAGGGATATGTTACCGCCGAACCCTTTCGGGTGCGCCAGGAGGGAGGCTTTGATCCGGTGGTGTTTCCTCTAGCCGATTATGGATACTCTCCCTATGCCACAACCCTAGAAACCACCCGTCGCTTCGCTGAACAGCAGCCGGAAGTGGTTCAGAAGTTTGTGGCTGCTTCCAGTGAGGGTTGGCAAAGCTACTTGCAGGATCCGCGACCGGGCAACCATTTGATTCAGCAGGATAACCCCAACATGAGCGATGACCTTTTGGCCTACAGTCACCAAGCCCTGAAGGACTACGGTCTACTCACTTCAGGGGATGCCGCCACTCTAGGGATCGGGGCAATGACCGATGAACGTTGGCATCGCTACTTTGAAGATATGGTAGCTCTCCAAGTTGTAGAGTCGCAGTTGGACGTCAGACAGGCTTATGCCCTCCATTTTTTGCCCCACGCATAGGTTACAGCCCTTTCACTCACCATTGACAACATTGACAACTCCCCCGCCTACTAGCTTGCTTCCGCGTTAGCGGTAGGCGCAGGGATTCTTGGTTCATCGGGTGTCCAACGACATTGCCCTCACCGAGCTTCGACGCGATGTGCCGGCAATGTTTACTTTCAGGAAAATGGCTTGAATGTCACGATTGAGCGGGGGGCGGGATCCGCAGATGCCCTCTCCAAACTGGCGGCAGGTCGCTACGCCTTTTCCAAAGGGGATATGTACTCGATGATGGAGTTCAACGAGAAAAACCCCGAAGTGCCCCTGATTGCTGTGGTGATTGAGTCGAACCGGCATCCAGGTGGCATTTTCACCCTCAAGAGAAACGGCATTACGGATCCCAAGCAGTTGGCTGGGGTCAAAATTGGCGCCCCGGCAGGAGATGGGGCTCGGCGTCTCTGGCCAGTGCTGGCCAATATCATCGGCGTGGATCCAGAGGCGGTGGAGTGGGTAAACTGTGAACCAGCACTGCGGGAACCCCTCTTGGCTCGTGGCGAAGTGCAGGCCATTTCGGGCTTTGGCCCTTCGGTGGTGCCCAGCTTACAAAAACTTGGCATTTCCGAAGATGAATTGGAGGTGTTTTACTTCAACGATTACGGCCTCAACCTTTACGGCCCGATTGTAATGAGCCGCTTGCAGTATGTGCGGGAAAATCCGGATATTGCCAGAGGCTTTGTGGCCGGATACGTGAAGGGGTTGGTAGAAACCATTCAGGATCCCGTAGCGGCTTTTGCCACTTTGCCCAAGCACTTTGAAGGAGCCGATGCCCTGGATCAAGAAACCGAGCTGGCCCGCCTCAAGTACACCATCGCCAACTACTGGGATACTCCCGATACCCGAGCGAATGGAGTCAGTGCCGTGGATCTGGAACGGTTGCAGACTTCTTTGGCCCAGGTGGCGGAAGGCTATGGCCTACAGAGGGTGCCCGATGCCAGCGAAATTCTGACGACGGAGTTTCTGCCCCCAAAAGAAGCACGTATGTTCGCCTGAAGCCACCCAGTTGGGTTCAAGATCAGCAGGGGATCCCTCAGCCCAAAACAGCTGCTATGCTACCAGGCAAGTTGAGCGGATCCCGGATCAATATGGCCCCTCGTCGTTCTCGGTCGGTTTCGGATCCCTTGCTGGACTTGCAGGAGAGGGATCCCTCTCTGGAACGTTCCTTTGCGCTCAAAAATCAGATCGAGGCGATTCTCTACCTGAAGGGGCAGCCTTTGGAGTTGTCAGCTTTGGCCCAGTTGGCCCACTGTAGCCGCGAGGATGCCTACGATGCGCTGCTGGAGCTGATGGAAGACTATACCCACCGCGATTCGGCTCTGGAGGTGTTGCAGGTGGGGGAAGGGTTTGCCCTGCAACTGCGGGAACCCTTTCTGGAACTGGCCAATCAGCTGTTGCCCCCCGAAATCGGCGTTGGGGCCACCCGTACCTTGGCAACGATCATTCTGCGGGGGCCACTCTCGCAAGCGGAATTGGTGGAATTGCGCGGGCAAAGCGCCTATCAGCACGTGGCTGAGTTGGTGGAAAAAGGCTTTGTTACCCGCTATCGCAAGGAGGGCAGCCGCTCGCAGTGGTTACGAGTGACGGATAAGTTTCATCGCTACTTCACGGTGGATGAGCTAGCCAAGGAGGCAGCAGAAACCGCTTCTCTCTCGGAAGAGCCATCAGAAGAGTAAACTTTTCATGGGGATCCCCAATCGAGCATTCCCCAGGGATCCCAACCCACACCCAAAACAACGATGGCTAAG
Organism: Thermostichus vulcanus str. 'Rupite'; assembly: GCF_022848905.1. NCBI lineage: Bacteria > Bacillati > Cyanobacteriota > Cyanophyceae > Thermostichales > Thermostichaceae > Thermostichus > Thermostichus vulcanus. The sequence goes on along the minus strand of NZ_JAFIRA010000051.1, from coordinate 15,936 downwards.
CAGCGCTACGAAGGAAGTTGCCACTGTGGGCAGATTCGATTTGTTGTGGAAGGGGATCTCGACACCGCCACCCTCTGCAACTGCTCCATTTGCACCAAGAAGGGTTTCATTCACTTGATCGTGCCCCCGGAGGCGTTTCAGCTTCTTTCCGGCCAAACCGAATTGGCGACCTATAGCTTTAACACTCACGTCGCCAAGCACCACTTCTGCCGAGTGTGTGGCATGCACCCGTTCTATATTCCCCGCTCGGATCCCGACAAGATCGATGTGAATGTACGCTGCCTGGATGGGATCCCCCTGGAAAACTACCAGTTCCCCACCTTTAACGGCAGAGATTGGGAACAAGCTATTGAAGGAAAAGTCTCTTGGCGAGATGAGTCCCGCCCAAGCCGCGACTCGGATCCGATCCCAATAGCAAAAATGACCCAGAAAACGCTCAAAAGAGACTAGACATCCCTGTAGCATCAGTGTAGTATGTTAGCCAGTTAGGGATCCTCTAGGTCGTGGAGGCGTTCCCCTTGTGTTGAAACCTTTTCGGATCAGAGCCAAAGCCATGTTTCGTCCCACTGTCCTACCGCTGATGCCTTCTGGCCGCCCCTTGGGTTGGCTGGCGGATTCGTTGTGGGCCAGTTGCGCTTGGGTTCATCGGGGTGATCTCTTCATTTTTGCCCAGCCCCAGGCTGCTCAGGGATCCATGGCTGCCCCACTGGCCGGCATTCGCCGTCGTTCCACAGGATTCCTATTCCTCAATGCCCTGATCTCCACTGTCTTAGAACCTATCCAGCAAGGGAGCTTCTCCAGAACCTGCTATGGCATTTTCCATCACCACCGAAGCCGTCGGTATAGGGCCAGGCTAGCTGTGCCTCACTAAGGAAAACTTCCTTTCCCCGACCCCGCTTCGAACTCCAGAGGCGGGGTTTTTTAGTGCCTTCATGCTCGGTGGGTTGTCTCTTCATCCCTTAATCCAGGACCACACAATTGCTCAAATCATCCTTCTAGGGGCTTCATCCCATGTTGAAACTCATCTATGGCGAAACCGGAGTGTATGTGGAACGGGTGACCCAGTCTCAAGAAGATTGGCTGCACCAACAGCATCAGTTGGCGGCCTGTGTTGGGGAAACCCTTTGGCAAGAAATCGCCATTGGCACCCTGCTGCTGCCCCTGGACTGTGCCTCCCAACTGCCCGCCGATCTGGATTGGATCCCTTGTGATGAGGAGTGGCTGGAGGTGGAATTGACCGGCTTTTGGTTGGCCGCCAACTCGGAGGTGGATACAGGCACCTTGGTCACTCAACAGGAGCCGTCAGTGGAAGCGTTACTGTTGCGCCTTTGGCAAGAGCAGGAGCGGATCCGGCAACCCCCAGAGCCGGTTTAACCCCAGCAGGAAATGCAATTGACAGGCATGTATTATTTATGTAGTATACTTGTAACACAAAGGAGGTGAGATCGTGTTGCTAACCCACTACTACATCCGCCTGGAAGAAGCTCTGCGCCACAGTTGGCCCCGCAGCGAAAGAGAGGCCGTTGAGGGTGCAGCGGATCAAAACCTCACGGATCCAGAACAGGAAACCTTAGCCTTAGCTCACCGCATTGAGTTGGAACAGGCAAGGTTGGCCCAGGAGTACAGCCTGCATCAGTTGGAATATTCCATGCGCCGATCTGGATTTCTGTGAGGTGCAGTTGGGCCAGGAATTGGTTAAGCTTTGTGAAGCAACTGAGTATCCAGTAAGCCGGGCAATTGAGCCATGGGTAGGTGGAACGGGATCCCGTTGGAGCCAAGTCCATGAATCGCACCCTTGTTTGGTTTCGGCGGGATCTGCGCCTATCAGATCATGCCCCTTTGGAGCGAGCGGCACGGCGTGGGCAGGTGATCCCAGTGTTTGTACTAGATCCGGCTTTGCTCCATCACCCCGAAACGGGAGTTGCGCGGGTGGCCTTCATGCTCGGTTGTCTGGGAGCCTTGGATCGGGAACTGCGGCAACGGGGCGGACGGCTGATTGTACGACGGGGGGATCCCCTGGAAATCCTGCCGCAACTGGTTCACAGCAGCCAAGCGGAAGGGATCTACGCCTACAGCGACTGTGAGCGCATTTATGGTCGAGCCCGAGATGCCCGTTTGAACCGCATCCTCGCCTCAGCCGGAATCAAAATACGTTGGTTTGATCCTGTCGGTAGCGTACCGGAGTTTGTCTCTTATCCCCGCTATCGCCAGCTCTGGTTTGAGCAAATGGCGGATCCCCTGATCCCAACCCCTATCCAGGTCGCGGTACCGGAAGAGATATCCTCAGAACCCATACCCAGCCTGGCTGAGTTGGGATTAACCCCCGACGAGAAGCGGATCCCTGCTGGAAGCACCGCAGCAGCCCGACAAACCCTGAACCTGTTTTTGCGCCACAAGGCCCAGCGCTACTATTGGCAACTCTCCTACCCCAGTGCAGAAGTGACCACCGGCTTAAGCCCCTACCTCAAATTTGGGGTGATCTCGGTGCGGGAATGTGTGCAAACGGTGCAGCAGGCCGTGCAAGGTGAGCCAGATGAGCGGAAACGGCGGAGTGCTAAGCAGTTGATCTCACGATTGCGCTGGGGATCCGGCTTTACACAACGGTTTCGTTATCTGCCTCAGTTGGAATTGAGCTCTCTATACAGCGTTTTTGACCAACAAGGTTGGAACTTCGATCCGGAGTTATACCGCGCTTGGCAGGAGGGGCGAACCGGTTTCCCGATCGTGGATGCGGCAGCACGGTGTCTGCTGACTACAGGCGGGTATCGCTCCCTTAATTTCCGAGTTCGGGCGATTTATGCCAGCTTTTTGAGCAACCTGTTGGGCATGGATTGGCGCTACGGCGCCCTGCATTTTATGCGTCACCTCATCGATGGGGATTGCCCGATTGACCATTATCAGTGGGCGATGCAAGCGGGGGTAACTCATTGTGTGGATAAACCCTGGACACGCATTTACAGAATTGAGCGTAAAGCCCAGGTGCTTTAGCCCTGGGATATAAGCGATGTGAGCCGTAGGCGAACAATACAATCCTTGCTGCTCAATAAAATGTACTGCCATACTAGAACAAATTAAGCTGAGCAGTCTGGAGTAAGAATGCTGGTACTGGAGGCAAAATTGAAGGGCAAAGTTGCACAGTTCGAGGCTTTGGATGAGGCCATTCGGACTGCCAACTTCATCCGCAATTCTTGTCTTCGCTACTGGATGGATAACCGGGGGGTCACGCGCAACGACCTGTACAAATACTGCAAAGTGCTGGCAGACAATCCCGATTTCCCTTGGGCTAAACGGCTCAATTCCCAAGCTCGTCAGGCTCACGCTGAACGGGCTTGGTCTGCTATTGCTCGATTCTTTGATCACTGCAAGAAACAGGTTCCCGGCAAGAAGGGCTACCCAAAATTCAAGAAGTACCAGACTCGTGCCAGTGTTGAGTACAAAGCTACGGGTTGGAAGCTCTCTGCTGACCGCAAGCGAATCAACTTCACAGACGGGTTCAAGGCCGGTAGCTTCAAGCTCAAAGGGACTCGTGACCTCAACTTTTATCAGGTTGAGCAAATCAGCCGGGTTAGAGTAGTGCGCCGCTCTGATGGCTACTATGTGCAGTTTGTGCTGGACGTAGAGCGCAGCGAGCGGCAGGAACTAACTAAACGAACAGTCGGGCTGGATGTAGGGTTGAACTACTTCTTGAGTGATTCTGACGGCAATACCGTTGAGAATCCACGCCATTTGCGCAAGGCAGAGAATCGGCTCAAGCGGATGCAGCGCAGGGTCAGCAAAAAGCCTAAAGGTTCCAATAATCGGAGGAAAGCTGTTAAACGGTTGGGTAAAGCGCATCTGAAGGTACAACGCCAGCGTAGAGACTTTGCTGTAAAAACGGCAAGGTACGTGGTGAAGTCTAGCGACTTCGTGGCGTTTGAAGACTTGCAGATTCGCAATATGGTTAAAAATCGCCACTTGGCTAAATCCATCAGCGATGCCGCCTGGGGTGAGTTCAGAAGATGGATAGAGTATTTTGGCAAAGTGTTTGGGGTAGCAACGGTCGCTGTTTCACCCCACTACACCAGCCAGAATTGCTCGAACTGCGGTGAGACAGTCAAAAAGTCGCTCTCGACTCGCACTCATGTTTGTGGGCACTGTGGGCACATTCAAGACCGGGATCATAACGCTGCCATCAACATTTTGAGAAAAGGACTGAGTACGGTAGGGCATACCGGAATTCACGCTTGGGGAGAGAACGACCGCTATCTGAATCAGGCAACTGCTCCAGACAAGTCGGCTCGCTGAACCAAGAATCCCACGCGCTTTAGCCGTGGGAGTGTCAAAACCCCGGCCAAGCGGCTGTGGATCGCTGCGATCCCGAGGGATCCTTTATCAAGCGCTGGCTACCGGAACTGCGGTCTATCCCCCCAGAGCAACTGGGATCCCCACCCGGATATCTTCCTCCGATATTGAACTACAAAGAGGCACGCCAACAACGGGTGCAGCACCTAGAAAAGCTCAGACAAACCTTTCGCCACAGTACCGATCTTGTTCCTCACTTGGCCGGGCTGCCGGAGCAGTGGCTTCCCTTTGGCTGGGAGCAGTTTCCCTCTGAGATCCATTGGGCCTTGCAACCGGAACGAGATTTGTTTCCAGCCCCCTTAGATTTACAGGCTTTGGATACGGAAGAACGACAAGCCCTACGGACTTGGTTTGTGGCTCATTTGGAGATATCTCCCCGTTCCCGTCAAAAAGCCAGCCCCAAACCCAAAACCAACTCGAGCTTGCAATTAAGCCTTCTGGAACTTTGAGGTTTTGACAGTTTTGATATGTAGGAAAGGGATTTGATAGATAAGGATCCCCTGTAATAGGGGATCCCAGTATCGAGAGTAGTTCTTACCAGATCTTGCCCTAGAGCCAATAGAAACCGGAGTTCAAGCCATCGACCCAAACTCTGACCGACTCCCTACTTATTCGGCTGGGGCGTGAGCCGCAGATAGGGCTTCACTTCCTTGTAGCCTTTCGGGAATTTTTGCTTCAGCACTTCTGGATCTTTCAAGGAAGGGGCAATCACCACATCATCCCCATCTTTCCAGTCAGCAGGGGTAGCAACACTGTAATTATCCGTCAGTTGCAACGAGTCGATCACCCGCAGTAACTCATCGAAATTACGGCCCGTGCTAGCAGGATAGGTGAGGGTTAAGCGCAGCTTCTTGTTGGGATCGATAATGAACACCGACCGCACCGTCAGGGGCAACCCTTCTTTATTGATGTTGGTTTGATCCAGCATGTCGTACAGCTGGGAAACCTTACGGTCCGCATCTGCCAAAATTGGGTAGTTGAGGGTGGTGTTTTGGGTTTCTTCGATATCTTTTGTCCAGCCCACATGGGACTCCACATCATCTACACTGAGAGCGATCACTTTGACGCCGCGCTTATCAAATTCGGGCTTGAGCTTGGCCACCGTGCCCAGCTCAGTCGTGCAGACAGGGGTATAGTCAGCGGGGTGAGAGAACAGCACTACCCAGCTATCTCCCGCCCAGGAGTAGAAGTCGATTTCACCGTGGGTGGACTGTTGAGTGAAATTAGGAACAGTATCGCCAAGTCGGAGGGACATACTCTGTCTTCCTTCGTGAAAGGGTTAAGTCAGTAGAGGAGGGATCCGGATTTTCGATCCAATCCTGATCGATCTTGCCATACAAACCCCACTTTCCCGAGCGGATTGCAGGTGATTTTAAGATTGCCCCTAGGTCAAGCGGGGATCCCAAGCCCTTTTTCCAAGCTCAGCCCTGGAGGCAGAGGGGACAAGGAAATACGTATGGAGATTTACAATCTGTAAATCTCTCTACGGGTTGTTACGGTAATGTAATAAGGGTATAGCAGAAAACAAACCGTAACCTGAGAAAGAGGCGAGAGCGATGGAATCGATGGGAACCGCTGATCGCAGTTTGGCGGCCCTTTGGGCACAGAAATATGTGCAGAAGTTGCGAGCTCAAACAGCACCGATCGAGGCTCCTAATGCCCAACTGGCCCAAAAGGTAAAGGGATCCCTACGCTTTGCCAGCTCCCAGGCCTGGGCAAAAACGGAGAAGTTGCTGACTGCTGAAATGACCCGCCACCGTCTGGATCCCGACCTGATCGATCCCTGGCAGATCGCGGAAGATTCCCGACAACTGTTTGAGAAAGCGGCAGAAAGTTACCAAGAGCAGTTATCGCCAGAGCGCTTTTCGGTTGAGATCGCTGCCTCCTGCGGTCAATTACGGGCTCGCTATACCCAACGGGATCCGCGGGTGTTGGGATTTATGAGTATGCAATTCCATTACACGGGGCAACTGGTGTTGCAGCCCTTATCGGCCCAGGAACGTAGCCTCTTCTACCCATACTTAAAGGTGATGGACGATCACCTCTATATGCCTTTGCAACGGTCTTACGCAGCTGCTGCTGTCCATGCGGGTCAGACCCTGTCTCCCCCCCTGGCTGCCGTTCAAGAACTGTTGCCCATCACCACGCAGGTGGCAGAATCCATTTGTGGAGAAGTGGCTCAACGTTTCAGCGATTACCGTACCGAGAGCGGCTTGCTGACGGATGTGGAGGTGCGAATCTCCAGCATCCGCGATGTAGAAATGTTCCAGGTCTATCTGGGCCTTTGTGCTTTGGAGGGCAATGTTGCTGCTGTACAACAGGAGCTTTTTCCCCTTTGCGTCATGCTCTATCCGGCGCTGAAGGTGAGCTGGGACTTGGTCCGGCAAATGCTGCAACTGCTGGATGAGTCGCTGCATTTTCACCTCACCCCGCCCAGTTATGAGCTGATATTGCCCTACCTACAGGCCATCCAAGATATGTTTTCACTGGAAGTCTTTCCAGAGGAAGACCCAATCTGGAGCCACCATCCCGATGTGGTGCGCTTCATGGGAGCAGCGCGCGAGCTACTGCAAGAGCTGCTGAGCAAACAAGCCAGCTAACGCGGGATCCGCAATTTTTGCCCGACTTGAATCAGGTTGGAGTTACTGATGTTGTTGGCTTGGGCGATGCGCAGGTAAGCGTTGGCATCCCCCTAGAAGCGCTGAACAATAGCAGAGAGAGTATCCCCAGATTTAACGGTGTAGATCTCCTCTGTGGGTTGAGTTGAGGCAGGTGTGACCTGTAAACCTGTAATGTCCACCTCTGTAACTCCAGCCACACCTTGGGCCACCTGTACCGCCCACTCCGCTAGCATTACCCTGCAGCACCCCTCAGCGCTTTAGCAGGCGCCGCCGTAACCGATCCAGAGCGGTTTGGGCGCTCCACCAGCGGATCCCTTCTCGACCACGGAGGGTGCCGAACTGATACTCGTACACCTCTGTCTTCCCCTCGGGATCCGCCAACCCCAAGTACACCAGGCCCACTGGCTTGGTGGCTGTTCCTCCCTCCGGCCCGGCAATACCCGTAATGCTCAAGGCCCAATCCGAACTGAGGGTCTGTTTGGCCCCCAAGGCCATTTGGGTAGCCACCGGCTCGCTGACGGCCCCGTACTGCTGTAGAGTTTCTGGCTTCACCCCCAACAGTTGGGTTTTGATGCGGTTGTCATAGGCGATGATTCCCCCAAGAAAATAGCGGGAGCTGCCCGGGATCCCAGTGAGCAACTGCCCTAGCAACCCGCCTGTGCAGGATTCCGCCACCGCCAGGGTTTGCCCCCGTTTGAGCAATAAGTCCCCGACCACACTGGCTAACGTGGCTTCGTCGCTGCCGAAGTAATCTTCCCCAGCAATGTGTAAAATCTGCTCCACCACCGGGGCGATCAATGCTTGGGCTTGCTCACGAGTGGGGGCCCGTCCGGTTATTCGTAGGCGCACCTCCCCCTGGCTGGCATAGGGGGCTACCGTTGGGTTGCTGCCCGCCAACAGGGATCCCACCCGTTCCGCCAAGGTAGATTCGGAAATGCCCCAATGGCGCAACACCTGGCTGTGAAAGACCTCTTGCCCCCAGCCGACCGAGCGCAAATAGGGCACGGCAGTATCCTGCCACATTCTGCACATTTCTCGCGGCACCCCTGGAAAGGTGAGAATGTGCAGATTCGGCCTCGGTTGCCAAATGAGGCCACAGGCACTACCGATGGGATTGGGCAATACCGCCGCTCCCTCGGGTAAAAAGGCTTGCTTGCGATTGCTAGGCGAGGGCACAATCCCCCGCTGCCCGTACTTTTGCACAATCTCTTCCCACACCTGCGGGTGCTCCACCATCTTCACCCCAAAGAAGGAGGCGAGTGCCTCATGAGTGAGATCATCTGGCGTTGGCCCCAAACCGCCTGTGGTCAAAATCAGGTTGGCACGGCCACAGGCTACCTCTAGCGCGTGGTGAATGCGAGCCTCGTTATCCCCCACCACTGTTTGGTAATGATGAGGGATCCCCAGATGCGCCAGTTCGGTTGCCAGGTACTGGGCGTTGGTATTGGTGATTTCCCCCAAGAGCAACTCCGTCCCAATACAGAGGATCTCAGCCCCCTGGGGAGTGACGGTTTGCGATGGGATCATACTTAGCACTTAGCCTCGCGCTTGGCTCAGCCGCAGGTGTACAGAATATACATAAAGATACATAAAGAATACGAAGACATACAGCGCATGGAGCACTACAGCCTTTTTGCGGGTTTCCTACGACAATACTGGTGTTCGCGATAGCTCTTGGAAGAAGAACAGGGTTACATACCCTGTGCAGGGTGACTGGCAAAAAGGCTGTATTGCGGGAATCGGCAACCTATCCAGCTTTGGTGAAGGGAAGCGAATAAAGCGGGATCCCTTGCGCTCAATGCAGAGGATAGGGTAGCGATGAGGAAGGAAGCTCCAGCCAGAGAAGTTAAATGCAGCCGACACCGTTCCGTATTGTGAGTTCGCTTGGGGTTGCGGCCTTGGTGGGTGTCCTTGTGGGGTGTAGTGGGCCAGAATCCCCACCCGCACGGGATCCCAGTTCTCCCGAACCCGTTTCCACACCCCAGTTGATCTACGAAGACATCACCCTCACAGAAGCCAAACCGGATGGCGGGATCCTGTGGCGGTTAGAGGCTCGGCTGGCGGAATACGAACCGGCTGAAAGCGCCGACGATGGAGCCGATCGCGATAGCGGTGGGGAGGACGTTGTGCGCTTGGGGTCTGCCCATTTGCAGTCGATCCAAGGGGAATTTTTTGACGAAGATAACCGGGCCATCCGTACCCGTGCCGAACGGGGCTCCGTTTACCCCAGTGACCGGCGGCTGGAATTGACCGGCCAAGTGCAGGTGGAATCGGAACGGGATAACCTGCGGTTGCAAGCGGAACAGGTGGAATGGCTGCCGGAGGAACGCCTCTTACAGGCCAAGGGACAAGTCCACATTGAACTGCTGGATCAACAGGGATCCCTGCGGGGGGATCGACTGGTGATCGATTTTGGCCGAGATCAGATGCAACTGGAGAACCTCGACCCTAGCCAACCCGTACAGGTGGAGTATCAGGATCCCAAGTTGGTGCTGGCGGCTACGCGCATCATTTGGCAGATGGCCACCGGGGAAGTCCAGGCTCTCGGGGCTGTCGAAATTGATGCCCCTGAACAAACCTTGCGCCTCAGGGGTGGACAGTTGCTCACCCAAGTGCCCTTCACAGAGCAGACAGAATTGCGACTCTTGGAGAATGTCATCGGTTATGCCGAACAAACCGGACAAGAAGTCGCAGCGCAGGAGATCCGCTGGCGCATTGGCTCCACTCAGTTGCAGGCCACAGGCAATGTGCGCTACCGGCAACCGGGTCAAACCTTGACGGTGAGCGGCAACGAAGCGCTCCTCGACTGGCAAACCAACACCGCTCAGGTACGGGGCAACAGCCAAACCCAATTCACGGTGCCTTGAGGATACCCTAACGGGAAGGTCAGTCAGAGGCCAGTCAGGATACCCTAAGAAAAGTTTTGGGTGGGTGCGTGGTGAATTTTCAAGAAATAGCGAAAACTGGCTCGGGAGAGCGTCCAAATATTTTGTTGATTGTCTTGGATACGCAGCGGGCGGATCGGCTTTCCTGTTATTGGTCGGAAGCAGAGCGGGCCAAACGCACCCCTACCAGCCCCAATCTGGATCGACTGGCATCGGAGTCCACCCTATTTGAGCGGGCCATCGCCCCGGCCCAGTGGACGATCCCCTCCCATGCCTCCATGTTTACGGGAGAATACCCCAGCACTCACCAAACGGTACAGGCGGATATTGAGCTCAGTCCCTCCTTTCCCACATTGGCGGAGCTGCTGAAGTTTAGCGGCTACTCAACCGTGGGGTTTTGCAATAACCCCTTGGTCGGGATCCTGAAAAATGGCCTCAGGCGCGGATTTGAAACCTTCTACAACTATGGGGGTGCCCTACCCACCCGCCCTGCCGAAGGCAACCCCCTGCCCCAGCCCTTCAATCGGCTGATCGCGGCCTATACCCAGTTTTGGCGCAAGCTCTCTTACCCAGTCCAAAATGCCTTTGCCCGCTCGGATCGGCTGTTCCAGTTGGCACTGCACCCCTGGCTGGTGCCCCTTTGGACGCGCTTGGTCAATTTCAAGGGCAATACCGCCGCCTCGATTGCCGATTTGAACCGCTACCTGCAGCAGATGGCCCGCCGCCAGTCGGATCCCCGCTCGGCCAACCAGCCTTTCTTCTGTTTCGTCAATTTGATGGAGCCGCACCTGCCCTATTGGCCACCAGAGCCGTTTGTGCAACAATTTGCTCCCTATTTCAAAAGCAACCGCGCTGCCCGCGACTTTTTGCGACAGTATAACGTGCAGCCCTACCGTTGGATGGCGCCCTTGCCAGAGCCCCTCTCCCCTCTCCAAGCGCAGGTGCTCAGCGATATCTACGATGCAGAGGTGGCCTATCAAGATCATCTCCTCGGATCCGTTTTTGAAACCCTCCGCCATACTGGCTTGGAGCGCAATACGCTGGTGGCGGTGGTGGCGGATCATGGGGAGGGCTTGGGAGAACACCAGTTTGTCGGGCATGCCTTTGTGGTCTACGAAGAACTGATCCGGGTGCCCTTACTGCTGCGCTATCCCGGCCATATTCCCGCTGGCGAACGCATTGCCACACCGGTTTCCACCCGCCGGCTGTTCCATACGCTTTTGGAAGCCGCAGGCTTTAGTCCTAGCCTTTCTCTCAGCCAAAACCGCGCCCCACGGGTTAGCCTGAAGATCCGCCGCGAGATTGCCCGCCTCAGTTTGGCCCGCACCCTGGCTGGGGAGGATCCCGAGCAGGGAACGGTGCTAAGCGAAGCCTTCCCGCCCCACATTTTGATTCGGGCCATGGAAAACCGGGATGACCAATTGCTGCAGGAGCGAGCCTGTTACGCCACCCGCCGCGCCCTTTATGAGGGATCCACCAAACTTATCCAGACGGGAGAAACCCCTAGCCTCTATAACCTGGAAACGGATCCAGAGGAACTGCGAGATTTGTTGTCAGCAGGGGCGTGGGATACAGACTCAGGCACTTCCCTGTCCACGTGGCTAACCCGGCTGCAACAGGGGCTGAAGCAATGGTTAGCGTGGGCCGAGTCACGGCGGCCTGCCAGCGCCCCCCGCAAGGTGGATGTGGAGAGCGATGCGGACTTGGTACGGCGGATGCAGGAGTTGGGCTACTTGGAATAGGAGATGAGCTAACGAATCTACGACCCGCCGACACAAGCGGGATCCCTGGTTGAGCAGTTGAGGGATCTATTCCAGATCCCCTTCTTCTCCAAAGTGATCCTGAACGTAGCCATTGTGTTCATAGCGATCGGCTTCTTCTAGGTCAACAGTGGGCCAGTCCTCGTTTTGTCCGCCGATGATCACCCGGATGAGGTTGATGTACTCCCGGCTGAGGGTGCGCAAGGCATTGATCAACACATCCAACGCCAAGGCATCGGCAGTGCCCAGATCAAACCAACAGCGGGCCCAATTCTCCTGCTCCTCCAGGGATCCCATGTTGTGCATCAGGGAGGGCAAGGGATCCGACTCATCCGGGTACTCTAGGTAGCTCAACTCCCCATCGGTTTCTTGGGCGATTAAGGACTCGGCATTGAACCCTCCCAGTTTGCCCAGCACATACCAAGATTCCAAGACTTCGTTGAGGTACTCCAGTTCTGCTTTCACCGGCGGATCCGTAAATTCAAACCAGATCCAAAGATTTGCCGGATCACATTCCCGAAACTCCACCTGCATGGATTGTTCCTCTGGTTGGCCTAGCCCTCGATCTTAATCTGCGGATGCCGATCAGAGAGGAGCCTAACTCTGTGCCCCCCGATACTTCAGCTCCCGTCGCTGGCTGTAGCGCTGTACAAATTGGGGAATGTCATCCCGATATCCCAACACCACCACCCGATCCCCTGCTTGCAACACCAGCTCCCGTGGAGGATGAGACACGGCTGTTCCATCCGCCCGCCGTACCGCCACGATCAAAAAGGTTTGTTTGCCCCGTACCTCCAATTGTCCGATCGTTTGCCCCGCCAAGGGAGAACCGGTGCTGATCTCCAGATCCAGGAGTTGCATCTCGATTTCCGCCAGTTGTTCGTTGAGAAGCCCGCGGGAGAATTTCTCTTCTAGCAAATCTACGGCTGCTGGATGGGTGATCATATGGGCGATGCGCAATTGCGCTAGCTCAAGGGAATCTACTGAATGGGCACCTCAATTACAGCCTTTGCGCCAAGGGCACGCTAGCGCGTCTGTCTCCGACAGGCTTTGCCAACGCCTCTCGTCCTACGGACGACCCAGAGCACCATAGCCCTTTTGAATCGAGGTGAAGGGCAGGATAGCAGGGGCTGAAACAGTAACCGTCACCAAAAACGAAATCCTGACGGCGCTCAATAAACCCGGCCATCTTATCTTGGCTTTGGTGCAGGTGCCGCTAGATCGGGAGTTTCCGGAAGGAGCTGTGTTCAAGGTCAAGACAACGGCTGGCACCTATACCCTGCCAGGCGAGGGCTGTGTGGTGCGGTATGTGCAGCAGCCATTTCAGCGAGAGCCAGATTTTGGGGCGAGTAATTTGGATTACACTTGGAAAGAACTGTGGAAGCGAGGGAGGGCGCCTGAATGAGCTACCGATATATTTATGGAATGGTTTATTGGGTAAGGTAAAACCATGCTATTAGAGTTACAGCGAATCCATGTTCCATCGGGTCAGCGAGTTATTTTACAAGATATCTCTTGGCAAGAATTTGAGACTATCTTGGATGAATTGGGAGATCATCGGAGAGTTCGATTAGCCTATGACGATGGGCTGCTGGAGATGATGATACCGTTGCCGGAGCATGAAGATGATAAAGAGATTATTGGTGATTTGATCAAGGCATTGTTAGAAGAGTTAGATATCGAGTTTCGTAGCTTAGGGTCAACAACCTTCAAAAAACCCACCACTCAAGGACTGGAACCAGATCAATGTTTCTATATTCAGAATGAAGCAACAATTCGCGGCAAGAAACGCATTGATTTAGCGGTCGATCCACCTCCCGATCTGGCGATCGAGATTGATATTAGCTCTCGAACTCATCCCAGTATTTATGAAGCCTTGCAGGTGCCAGAGCTCTGGCGATTTGACCAAGGAAATCTGCAAATTAACAGACTGAACTTTGGCAAATATCAGGAAGTACTGGAAAGCCCCAATTTCCCAGGCTTAGATCTGAAGCAAATGATTCCCCATTACTTGAAAGAAAGTAAAACCTTGGGTAGAAATAAGGTTCTAAAAGCATTTCGTCAACGGGTACGAGAGCAAATTCAGTTGTCCTAGGAGCTAAAGTCTAAAACTTATGATCACAAGTCAATCATCATCTAGCTGCAACAGCTGTGACTTTGATGGAGAATGGAACTCTCATCTTGAAAAGATTACCTTTTCATACCAGGGATCCCTCATCTCAAAAGTCAGCTATCTATCAGAGCTAGCAACATATAACATTTAGCTCATCGACAGTAATGAAGTGCAAAGGAATTGACATTTGGTTTAGGGCTGTGTTGGCTGAAGATTTCAGCAAAATTATTTCTCACTATTTCTTCTCAATACACACTGCCTGTCATTAGCCATGACCAAATGGGACGAATATAGAGGAGAACTTTATAAACTAAACCGGAAGGTTCACGGCCGCGATAGTCATCGATGGAAATAGCCAAATCACGCAAATCACCTATCGAGCGAGTACGTCCCAACTGGGGAATGAGTGCGATCAACCGCTGAGAATGATGTCTATACAATTCTTGAGTTGAGGCATTTGGGTAAATACTTCTGTAAATTTTGCATTTAGGAATGTCTTTAATCCAGGACTTTGAGTTGGAGGTTGTTAAGGAAGCACCATTGAGAAATGTACTATACAAATCAAGAATAGGAGGCATTGAAGCCGCATCATAAAGTACAGCATAGATATCGGCTTTACTATGGGCATAACACCATAAAACCATGGAGATCTTTTGAATCTGTAGCTCCCCCAGAAATTTAAAGCCTAAACCTAGCAGATCCTGATGATGACAACGGCAAGAAGCAGGCATAGTTTCAATCGAACGATTTTGTGTCGAATAAGTACCATACTTACCTACAAAAACTAGAGAAGACTCAGCATCTTGATGGACTGCTTCAGAAGGTTCTGCCGCAGAAGCTTCTGTTTTTCGATAATGAAAATCAACATGATAGGGTAAAGCATGATCTAAAAACTGTTGAATCGACCGGCATAATTGTTCTAAATCAGAAAGGTGATTTATACTCGTTAGAGTTAGACATTCCCCAGAGTTTAAGGCAATCTCAGCTTTATAAAAAGTATCTCCATCGCTATCTTTGTCTTCAGCAATGCTGACAGCTTTTATTTCCGTGAGGCTATACTCTTTTCGCCATCGCCAAAGAGGGGTAATCGATGATTTTATGTAGAGTCGATTCATAGTCCTATCGAGGATAAAAGACTCACTGTAAAAAGCGAATATGAGGATAATTACCCCAATAGCAATCATAGCAAGCATAGGAATAATAAGTATTATTTCGTCTATTGAACCAGTATCATAGTGAAGTATAAAACTGGGTTCATTAGACTTAATAAATGTATTAATATGATCTAAAATTCTTGCCTGCTGTGTATATTTAGAAGAAAATACAGTAATAGGGACAGGATTTTCTTTTCGACTTAACAAGATAACTTGATAGACCTTATAGTCTCTGCCATCATCATCCTCACGAATTTCCTCTAAAAGTTTGGATTCAGTCACTTCTGGAATGACAATAGGCTCATCTTGAGTAAGACCAAAGAAGCGAGATTCAAGTAATGACCTCACTGGACAAACGCTGGCAGATGATTTCCATCAGGCCTGCATTATACGCATAATCAAAGAGGATTAAAGAGGTAATTCCTATAAAAAACAATCCAAATATTGCTGGGGTAAAAGAGCCATTCTCCTTAATTATGATCAACTGATTAGGAGTTTGTTTAACAATCTTCATAAGACGCCTCTGTTTTGAACGACGTAGATAGTGTTGTAGCACAAGGTCAGCTGCAGCGATTTGTTAGTAATTTGTAAGGCAGATTACCCATCAATCCCTGCCGACCCCAATGCTCTTCACCGACAACCTTGTCCGCCCGCAATTCTACAATTCTGTTGCTGTATAGTCAATTCAAACAAGAATGAGACACTAGCAAGCACAGTAGTTCCGAATCACTTCATCAATAGAAGTTCCAATGTCGGCATGCATCCTTGCCCTCTTGAGAGCACTAACATCATGCTCTATGTCATTTAGGTCTGGAGAGTACCTGGGCAGAAAAACTACTTCATGTCCCCCAGCTTCCACCAACTCCTTTATCCTACCCTTACGATAATTAAAACAGATGGCCTCTCCAACTCGGTATTAAGTATCGCTCCAGCCACCCTTCAAATCCTTCTGCATTTAAGCTGCCTTGAAAAAGCATAGGTGCTATCAAGTCCTTCTTCTTTTTCCTCCTACCTGCCACTAGGCTCTCTCTCTTCCCTCTCTTTGCCCAAGCATAAACACAT
>NZ_JAFIRA010000050.1 GCF_022848905.1 Thermostichus vulcanus str. 'Rupite' | reverse complement strand
TCCCGTCTCTTCCCATTATCAACGCTTTGGTTGAGGGCGGGATCCACTCCGACCAAGGCCGTGAATGGATCCCTTCGGGTCTACTTACTTGGTTTCGGTGAAGTCAGCATCGATCACATCGTCGCTCCCCCCAGGAGCACCACCGGAATCTCTATCCGGGCCGGGGCCAGGGCTACCCGGCTGCTGATAGAGCTCGCTGCTCATGGCATAGAGAGCTTCCTGCAGGGCGGTTTCCTTGGTTTGGATGGTGCTGTCGTCTTCCCGCTGGATGGCGTCGCGCAATTCCCGGATTAGGGTTTCCAGGTTGTTGCGCTTATCGGCAGGGATTTTATCGCCCAGCTCCTTCAACTGACGCTCCGCTTGGTAGGCCAGAGAATCGGCTTTGTTGCGCCGCTCAATTTTTTCCCGACGTTCGCGGTCTTCTGCAGCGAATTTCTCCGCTTCTGCAACCATGCGCTCGACTTCTTTGCTATCCAAAGTAGAGGCCCCGGTAATGGAGATACTCTGTTCTTTACCGCTGCCCTTATCTTTGGCAGTCACTTTCAGAATCCCGTTGGCGTCGATATCAAAGGTGACCTCGATTTGGGGCACACCACGAGGGGCGGGTGGGATCCCATCCAACTTGAAGCGACCCAAAGACTTGTTGTCGCGGGCCATTTCCCGTTCCCCTTGCACCACGTGAATCTCCACAGAGGTTTGCCCGTCTTCTGCGGTGGAGAAGGTTTCGGACTTGCGGGTGGGCACAGTGGTGTTGCGGGGAATCAGCTTGGTGGCCACACCACCCAAGGTCTCTACCCCCAAGGACAGTGGCGTCACATCCAGCAACAGCACATCCTTAACTTCACCGGCCAAGACGCCCGCCTGAATGGCAGCACCCACAGCCACCACTTCGTCGGGGTTGACGCTTTCGTTGGGGTCTTTCCCGAGCAGATCCTTGACCAACTGCTTCACTGCCGGAATGCGGGTGGAGCCGCCCACCAGTACCACTTCGTTGATGTCGGATTTGGTTAGCTTGGCATCTCGCAGGGCTTGTTCGACCGGGCCTTTGCAGCGCTCGAAGAGATCGGCACAGATATTCTCAAACTGGGCGCGGGAGAGCTTCAGCTCCAGGTGCTTCGGCCCGTCGGCAGTCGCTGTGATAAAGGGGAGGTTGATAGTGGTTTCGGAAACGCTGGAGAGCTCAATTTTGGCTTTTTCGGCAGCTTCTGTCAGTCGTTGCAGGGCCTGACGATCGTTGCGCAGGTCGATCCCTTCCATTTGCTTGAACTGGTCGGCCATCCAGTCCACAATTTTCTTGTCGAAGTCGTCCCCACCCAACTGGGTATCGCCGCTGGTGGACTTCACTTCAAAGACGCCATCTCCCACTTCCAGCACCGACACATCGAAGGTGCCACCCCCCAAGTCGAACACGAGGATGGTTTCGTTGTTTCGCTTGTCTAGGCCATAGGCCAAGGAGGCCGCAGTGGGCTCGTTGATGATGCGCAGCACTTCCAACCCAGCGATTTTCCCAGCATCTTTGGTGGCCTGCCGTTGGGAGTCGTTGAAGTAGGCGGGCACCGTGATTACCGCTTGCGTCACCGTCTGGCCCAGGTAGCGGCTGGCTTCATCCGCCAGCTTGCGCAGCACCATGGCCGAAATTTCTTCCGGGGCAAACTCTTTGTTCAGACGAGGGGCAGACAGCTTGACGTTGCCGCGCTCGTCCCGCAACACCCGATAGGAAACGCGCTTAGAGTCGGCATTCAGCTCATCGTATTTGCGTCCAATGAATCGCTTAACGGAGTAAAAGGTGTTTTCGGGGTTCAGCACCGCCTGGCGGCGGGCCATTTGACCCACCAGCCGCTCCCCGTCTTTGGTGAAGGCGACCACCGAAGGGGTGGTGCGGGATCCCTCCGCGTTAGCAATGACGGTGGGAACACCCCCTTCCATCACAGCCACAACCGAGTTGGTTGTGCCCAAGTCAATTCCTACGACTTTTCCCATCGGCTTCTTGTTCTCCTCTTAGTACGTCACCTGGGTTACCGCCGCTAGCCTATCCGCTGTGTGGAGTAGCTTGGGCAGGCATCCAATTCATGCAATGGTTGATGCAGTGGCTAACCATTTTCTGGATTGATCCTAGCCAGCCCGGGATCCCATCCAGGGCGGGAATGCCGCCCATTTCCGGCAGGCGGATTGCAGGCCAGTTACGGATCTCCGTACCTGCTGATGTGCCTGCTGACTGATGCACCTACTGAGGGGGAGCGGGTACTGCACAAGGGATCCCTAAGGGGTTGTTCCTTATGTTCCTTGAGATTTTGGTTGATTCCTAGCTTTGGATGAGTTGAACGGCTTCTAGGCTGCGAGCAACTACGGTTTCGGAAAGGGGAAGATAGCCCAATTCTTCTGCCAGGGTTTGTCCGTGGGTTAAAGCCCAACTCAGGACTTCTCGCAAAGCGGCTGCCATGTCGGGATCCGGGTACTGGCGATAGGCCAAAATCCAGGTATAAGTGACGATCGGGTAGGCTTCTGTTCCGGCGGGATCCGGGATAAAGGCGCGTAGGTTCTCGGGTAGCTCTATCTCCTGCAGGGCCAAAGCGGAGGAGGTGGGGGTAGGTAGGATAAATTGGCCGGATCGGTTCTCTAGGGCTGCTACCGACAAATCCAGATCCCGGGCATAGACAGATTCCACATAGCCGATCACTCCCTCGCTGAGCAGCATTTGGGCACTCATGCCCTCATTCCCCTTAACGCCAATGCCCACCGGCCATTCCAAAGACATCCCCACCCCAATTTCGGATTCCCAAGTTGGATCAATGGCGGCCAAGTGGCGGGTGAAAGTGTCCGTCGTGCCACTGCCATCGGAGCGATGGCACACTTCAATCGGTAGGTCGGGAAGGTCAAGATCGGGGTTCAGGGCCAAAATTTGCGGATCCCGCCAAGCGGTGATGCGACCGCGAAAGATATCCACCAAAACCGAGCGGGAGAGCTTCAACCCGGAGGGGATCCCTGGCAGGTTATACCCAACCGCAATGCTGCCCGCCGTCATCGGGATCATCACCACGCCCCGCGCCACTTCGGCAATTTCGGCATCGGTCATGGCCACATCGCTAGCGGCAAAATCCACAGTGGTATCGATAAACTGGCGGATCCCGGCGGCACTGCCCACAGGCTGAAAGTTCACTTCCAGTTGCGGATCCACTTGGCGATAGTCGGCAAACCAGCGCAGGTAAAGGGGAGCCGGGAAAGTTGCTCCTGCCCCGTTGATCAACAAAACGCTGCTACGGGTCTGAGTGGCGGGATCCTGGCCGCTCGGCTGCTCAGAACGGGATCCCCTTTGGCAAGCACTCAAGGTGGCGGTGGTGGCCAGCAAAGATAGCAACAATCCTCGGCGACGAAAACGGGGCAGATTCACCATGACGCAGTTCTCCGGTGTCACTGCCCCGATCCTTGGCTTTGGCAATTCGGGATGTCAAGCGGCTGGATTCAGTTGAGCCACAATTGGTATAGACTGGCTCACCATCATGGGATGGAGTTCTTGAATGGCTGAGAGTAACGCCTACGAACCCCTCCATCTCAAATATCGCCCGCAGCGCTTTGCAGATGTGGTTGGTCAGGCGGCGGTGGTTCAAACCTTGGCCAATGCCATCCGCTTGGGGCGCATTGCGCCTGCCTATTTGTTTTGTGGGCCACGCGGCACAGGCAAAACCTCCAGCGCTCGCATTTTGGCTAAGTCTTTGAATTGTGAACGGGGGCCGACGGCGGATCCCTGTCAGGTCTGTAGTCAGTGCCGCGCGATCACAGGTGGATCCTCCTTGGATGTGATCGAGATCGATGCTGCCAGCAATACTGGCGTGGACAACATCCGCGAGCTGATTGAACGGGCTCAGTTTGCCCCGGTGAGCAGCCGCTACAAGGTTTATGTGATTGATGAATGCCATATGCTCAGCAATGCAGCCTTCAATGCTTTGCTGAAAACCCTTGAAGAACCTCCCGCCCATGTGGTGTTTGTGTTGGCCACTACCGATCCGCAGCGGGTGTTGCCGACGGTGATTTCCCGCTGTCAGCGCTTCGATTACCGGCGGATTCCCCTCAGGGATATGGTGGATCATCTGGCAAAGATCGCCACCCAAGAAGGGATCCCGATCACCCCTGAGGCGCTGCAACTGGTGGCGCAACTGTCTCAAGGGGGGCTGCGGGATGCGGAAAGTTTGTTGGATCAACTCAGCTTGTTAGAAGGAACCATCACACCAGAAACAGTTTGGGATTTGGTCGGGGCGATCCCGGAACGGCATCTGCTGGATTTGATCGATGCGCTGGCGGCTCAGAATGCTCAAGGGGTGCTGACTCAAGCGCGGCAACTGTTGGAGCACGGTAAAGAGCCTCTGGTCTTGGTACAAAACTTGGTGGGCTTTTATCGGGATCTTCTGCTGATCAAAACCGCTCCGGAGCAGCGAGAATTGGTGGCCCTGACGGATTCCACTTGGGAAGCCTTACGAGAGCGTGCCCCCAACTACTCGGTCGAGATCCTCTTGGCGGCCCAGAGCCATCTGCGCCAGTGTGAACCACAAATTCGCCAGAGTGGACAACCTCGCCTGTGGTTGGAAATTGCTCTGATGGATTTGTTGCGGCTGTGGTACCCGGACGGGGTGGGTCAGCTCAATCTGAGAAATATAGAAACGGCTCCTGCGACTGTTGGCCTACCGCTCCCCAAAACCGAACCTATCCCCGCCCCGATTGCAACTGCGCCGATTGTCAAAGAGTCTGTATCCGTACCACCTGTTGCTACAACTCCTCTCCCACAGCCACCCTCTACCCAAAGGGATCCCGTTCCAACTGCGACAGCCTCCCCTGAGCCGAAACCACCAAAACTGCCAGAAAGCCCGGTGAATCTGCTGCGGCCCCGTTGGGATGAGTTTTTGAAACGGCTCTCTCCCGTTACCAAAGCCCTGATGGTATCCGGCCATTTACACCAAGAGACCCCCGAAGAAATCACGCTAGCTTTTCCCAGCAAGGGATTGGCAGAAAAAGTTCGGGGCAAAGAGTCGGAACTGCGCTCAGTGTTACAAAGCCTGTTGCAGCGTTCCGTGCGGCTCAATCTGATTGTGCAACGGTCTGGCGAAGCTGTTCATACCACTTCCAGTCGTGACACAGCGCCAGCATCTCCTACACAGGGATCCCCACCTCGCACCCCTAGCCCAGAAAAGCCAGAGCCGATGGATCCCCCATCTGAGCGTCCTTCACCTTTACAAAGCTTGTCCAAATCGGATCCTTCGCCCACCCCCGGTCGTGCTGCCCTAACCAAAATTGATGAGCTTGAAGAGGTGGCCCGTCGCTTTGCCGAACACTTCAACGGCAGCCTGGTGGATTTAGAGGGGGTGCTGGGATCCCCTGATCTTCAGACCCTGGAAGCTGTGGAAGCAGAGGGATCCCCAACGGAATTCCCTGAAGAGGTCGCCGAGCCTCCATTGGCTCCTGCTGTACCCCTCTCATCAAGGGTGAGAACACCTCCGGCAGAAGAAGAGGAAGATCTCCCGTTTTGATGTTCTGAAATAAAGAAAAACAGAGAAAGGTGACATCCTCCTGACGCTGACCCTGCGGGTGCAGCATAGGCTTCTCAAGCTCGCCCTTGTTCAATTTCCTGCTTCATACATCTATCAGAAGGGTTGTCTGTGGACTGCAAAGATTGTGTGTCGATTTCGCCGGGATTGACCGAACTCATACGGGGAGCCAAGCTCTCCTATCCCTCTCAACCCACAAGGGGATACGGTTTCGCGGAGGCCTTTATGAAAGGCTGTATCCCTGCTAGGATGAGGAAATCAGAAGAAGTTAAGTTTCTTATCGGAACCCTGACTTCTGATGGATTTGATTCTGCACCTTGAGAAGATCCTGTGATCACCCCAGCACAAACCTTAGATCCACATACCTTAGATTCCAGTTTGGATCCCAGTCTGCCTCCTACCCCAGTGCAGGTGCAGCGTCAGATGATCGTTATTCTCGATTTTGGATCCCAGTATTCCGAGTTGATCGCCCGCCGCATTCGGGAAACTCACGTTTATTCAGAAGTTCTCTCTTATCGCACCACCGCTGCACAATTGCAGCAACTGCAACCCAAAGGGATCATCCTCTCCGGTGGCCCCAACTCTGTCTACGATCCAGGTGCTCCTGTCTGTGACCCCGAGATTTGGAACTTGGGGATCCCGGTTCTGGGAGTGTGCTACGGCATGCAGTTGATGGTGCAACAGTTGGGGGGCAAGGTAGAGGCAGCTGAAAAAGGGGAATATGGCCGCGCTGCTCTTCATATTTTGGATCCCACTGATCTGCTCACCAACCTACCGGACAACAGCATCATGTGGATGAGCCATGGGGATTCTGTAACGGAGTTGCCCGCAGGATTTCATCCGTTGGCCCACACCGACAATACCCCCTGTGCCGCCATCGCGGATCCGACTCGGCATCTTTACGGGGTGCAGTTTCATCCGGAAGTGGCCCACTCCGAGGCAGGGGCCTTTCTGATTCGCAACTTTGTCTATCACATCTGCGGCTGTGAACCCACTTGGACCACCGAGGCCTTTATCGAGGAGGCGATTCGGGAGGTGCGCGCCCGTGTTGGAGACAAAAAAGTGTTGCTGGCTCTCTCTGGAGGGGTGGATAGCTCCACTTTGGCCTTTTTGTTGCACCGAGCCATTGGTGACCAGCTCACCTGCATGTTCATCGACCAGGGGTTTATGCGCAAGGAAGAACCGCAGCGGCTGTTGCGTCTTTTCCAGGAGCAATTTCACATCCCCGTCAATTATGTGGATGGGCAGGAGCGTTTTCTGAAGCAGTTGCAAGGCATCACGGATCCCGAAGAAAAGCGCAAACGCATTGGGGCGGAGTTTATCCGCGTGTTTGAGGAGGAGTCGCAACGGCTAGGCCCCTTCGAGTACCTGGCTCAAGGAACCCTCTACCCGGATGTGATTGAATCCGCCAATACCAATGTGGATCCGGTTACCGGGGAACGTATTGCCGTCAAGATCAAAAGTCATCACAACGTTGGTGGTTTGCCCAAAAACTTGCGCTTTAAGTTGGTGGAGCCCCTTCGCAAGCTGTTTAAGGATGAAGTGCGTCAACTGGGGCAATCTTTGGGTTTACCGGAAGAGATCGTACGCCGACATCCTTTCCCAGGGCCGGGGCTAGCGATCCGAATTATTGGTGAGGTCACCAAGGAGCGGCTGGAAATCCTACGGGATGCTGACATGATCGTGCGTCAGGAGATCAACCGTTCTGGCTACTATCCCAAACTTTGGCAAGCCTTTGCGGTGTTGCTGCCGGATGTACGTTCGGTGGGGGTCATGGGGGATAAACGCACCTATACCTACCCGGTGGTGTTGCGGTTGGTCACCAGCGAGGATGGCATGACGGCAGATTGGGCCCGCGTGCCCTATGACTTACTGGCCACGATTTCTAACCGGATTGTTAACGAGGTGCCCGGCGTTAACCGCGTCGTTTACGACATCACCTCCAAACCACCCGGCACGATCGAGTGGGAATGACCCAAACTTTCTCACCTGAAATTTGAAACCCTTCCAGCTCAGGATACGCTGTCGCCAGAAATTAGGCAGGGATCCCTTTTTTCACAATTTTTATTTTTTATAAATTGCCCGCATCTGGCAGAGAATAAGAGTCACCTGAACTGAGGGGCTGGGCCGCTTGCACTTCCATTCGGGCCAAAGTCGTGGCTGCATCCGCCAGTTGTAAGGCCAGGTTGGCCCGGCTGATCGGATCCCGTGCATTCCAGAGATCCTGCCCCAAACAAAACACCCGATAGCGAAAGGCCTTGATCGAGCGCGAGGGGATCACTTTGACGGTCATGACTACAACCTCTTTTCCACTAAGCGCTGAATATTAAGAAGAACCCGTTCGGGCTCCAAGTATACAAATGTTACCAACACAACTTCGTCGGCAGCCTTAATTTCCACCGGGCAGATGGCTTTTGGCGGTTCCACCCGTTCATGCCATACCCCCACAGTGTATTCTCCAATCGGCAGGTCATCAAACCCAGCATCAGCGTAGATCAACTCGATGGTTTCTTCGGCAATCAGTTGTCCGTTGCGCTCCAAAAAGCTGAGGAAAGGGATCCCATCGATGGAGGTCAGGGCATTGTTGGCCTGGTTGCGGATCATCACGAAGATGTCAGACATGATCGGAGTGCCATCACCTCACAGCCTCATTATCCAAGCGATTGGACTGGATCCCGGCAGGTTTGGAACTCCAAATGACCTTAGCGACCAAACCCCTTGCCCTGCGTGACCGGACGAGCAATACAAGCCTGCAACTTCTCTCGCAACTGGGCGGTATCCAGGTGCTGACCGATTAACACCAACTGGTTTTTGGGCTGGCGCGGCCATTCATCACTGCTCAGGGTGTAGCGCCGACCGCTGAGGTGGAAAATGTGTCGTTCTGGACTTTCGCTGAACCACAATACCCCTTTTGCCCGAAACACCGCATCCGGCAACTCATTCAGGAAGTTTTGGAAGGCATCCAGAGAAAAAGGCTGGTCACTCTCAAACGCTAGCGAGTTAAAGCCCTCAGCTTCGATGTGGTTATGGTGATGATGATCATGGCTGTGATCGGGGTCGGGATGGTCACAATGCTCATGATCATGGCTGTGATCGGGGTCGGGATGGTCATGCGCCGTTGCTTGGGGTAAGGCACTGGCCTGGAACAGATCTGTATCCAAAATCAGCTCCAATGGCACCGCACTATTGGTGGAGCGCAAAATGCGAGCATCTTCCTTGATTTCGCGGATTCGCTTTTCTAGACGCTGGAGTTCCGGCTCCGTCACCAGGTCGGTCTTGTTGAGCAGAATCACATCCCCATAGGCAATTTGGCTATAGGCGACATCGCTGTTGAATAGATCAGGAGCAAAGTTGGTGGCATCCACTAGGGTGACAATCGAGTCTAGCCGTGTCAGATCTCGCAGTTCCGGCCCCAAGAAGGTCAGAGCAACCGGCAAGGGATCCGCCAACCCAGTGGTTTCCACCACCAAATAGTCAATTTTGTCGGAACGCTCCATGAGCCGCAGCACACTCTCGGCAATATCGTCACGCACCGTGCAGCAAATACAGCCGTTGTTCAGCTCCACCAAGTCTTCTTCGCTAGAGACAATCAGTTCCGAGTCAATGCTGATCTCACCAAACTCGTTCACCAGCACCGCCGTGCGCATCCCTTGTTGGTTGTTGAGAATGTGATTGAGCAGGGTGGTTTTACCACTGCCCAAAAAGCCCGTGATAATGGTGACGGGGAGGCCCCTTTTGGGCACTTCGATGGTTGTGGTCATGGAGGAACTAAGGATCCGGTAGAGGAACTCTTCCACTTTATCCTCACCCTCTAGCCCAAGACGAACCTCAAACTGGCCAGCACCCGGGATCTTTCATGCCCAGACAACACAAAGGGATCCCGATCAGCGCTGATCAGGATCCCAAAAGAACTGTTGTGAGTGAATTAGGATCCGTAACTCTGAGCGTGGTTAGACCCCACGCATCCCCTTAGCTGCGGGCAGGGATCCCAGGCAGAGTCAGTTTGGGCTGCTCCGGCAAATCGGGTTCGGGGCCAAAGTTGGTGATCAACGTCAGGAATTGAGCCTCTTCAGGGAGATCTCCCTCAAAAACCAAGCGTGTTGCCCAGTCGCTGGCAGGGTCAATTTCCAGCTCGGGATTCTCTTCGGGGGTGGCAAGGGCGTAGGTATTGCCCAAATCATCCACCAAAATCAAGCCAGATTCTGTAGCATTGAGGGCCACCGAGATTTCGCTTTCATTGGTGACGATCAAATCCAGCTCGATTTGCTCCCCGTTGGCTTCTAGAGCCGCTACTTGCAGCGTTACCATATCCTGACCTTCCGCCTGAAAGGTGGGATCCAGGTCTTCCTGGCCAACCCAGGTTTCAGGGGCGGGAACCATGGGCTCTTGAGCTTGAGGTTGATCCAGCGGGGATCCCAGCGGATCCACAGGCGCGGTTAAATCGGGATCTACAGGACGGGTCAAGGGATCCTCGAAAGTGCCGTCGTTCACAGCAGACTGCTCGGGAGCCGGTTGACAAGCCACCAACAAAGCGGGAGTCAAGGTGAGAAAAGCCAGTAAGGACATTGCTCGCTTCATGAGCACCTCCTTGAGAAAATGAAGAACAACCCCTGTAAAAGCAGTCTGTCAGAAGACATCTGCGGCCCCAAGCCGATGGGGGATCAAGGCTTGCTGAACTCTTGGGGTTGGTCACATCCTAAAAGGGACATTGTGAAGAGGACGTGAAAGACCGCCCAAAGGCGGGGCTATCATAGCTGAGGATTCCAAGATAGGTGATGAACCCGTGCACATTCGCTTCGGGGTGGTGAGCGATCCCCACATTGCCATTCCCTCCACCGTTTGGGATCATCCCAGTCGCTTCCATTTGGGGGAAGTGAGCATCCCGGCCTTGGAGCAAGTTTTGCAGCACTTCGCTCAGTTGGAGCTGGATTTTTTGCTTCTGCCTGGGGATCTCACCCAACATGGGGAGCCTGAAAACCATGCCTGGCTAGCAGAGCGATTGTCCCAGCTTCCTTTTCCTGCTTATGTGGTACCGGGCAATCACGATGTGCCTCACCTCCTGGCAGATGGCCGTTCCATTGGTCTGGCGGATTTTCCCCACTATTACCGAGCCTTTGGCTATGAAGATGAACAAGCCTTGGACTACAGCCGTGTGCTGCTGCCAGGGGTACGTTTGATTGGACTTAATTCCAATGATTTTGATGCCCAAGGCCACTTGGTCGGCGGCTTACAACCGGAGCAACTGACTTGGTTGGAGCAGGAGTTGGTGGCAGCAGGGGAAGACCTGGTGCTGCTGATGGTGCATCACAATGTGGTCGAGCATTTGCGGGGGCAATCCTTACACAGTTGGGGGCAGCGCTACATGCTACGGAATGCCTCCCAGTTGCGGCGGCTGTTGCAGACCTATGGCGTGCAGTTGGTGTTCACCGGACATTTGCACATGCAGCATATTGCTCAGCGCAACCGTGTATACGACATCACTACCGGCTCCTTGGTCAGTTTTCCCCATCCCTACCGAGTCATTGATATCCAGTCGAAGCCTTCTGATCCTGAAGCCGGGATCCAGGTGAATATCGAAAGTTATCGAGTGACATCCCTGCCCGATTGGCCCCATCTGCAAGAGTTCTCGCGGGAGTGGATGGGTCAGCGCAGTCAACCCTTGATGGTGAAATTTCTCACCTCTTCTCCTTTCCATTTGCCGCTCGAACAGGCGGAAGCCTTGGCTCCCCAATTGCGATATTTCTGGGCTGAGTTGGCAGCAGGGGATCCGGAGCTACATTTTCCTCAGTTTCCGCAGCCTGCGGGCCGATTCCTACAGCGATTCAGTCGCTCCTTCCGCTGTCCACCGGATAACTGTGCCCAGTTGCACCTGCAACCTCGTCGCAAGCTTAGTCGCGTGTGAAACCTTACACGACCCTTCTGTTGATTCCCACCGGCATTGGGGCGCGTATTGGCGGTTTTGCCGGAGATGCTTTACCCATAGCCCGTACGTTGGCAGCAACCGTGGATTGCTTGATCACCCATCCAAATGTGTTGAACGGAGCCAGCTTGTTTTGGCCGATGCAGAATGTGCTCTATGTGGAAGGGTATGGCTTGGATCAATTTTGTGCTGGGAGATGGCATCTGCGGCCTGTGCGCCAAAACCAGGTTGGGGTGGTGTTGGATGCGGGGATCCCTGCCGATCTGCAACAACGGCACCTTCATGTCATCCAGGCAGCCCAAGCCACCCTGGGGTTGGATATTGGTCCCTGGCGCATCACCTCTCAACCTTTGGGCCTTTCCCTTGGCCATTCCCCTTCTGGGGCCAGTCAGGGATCCCTAGCTCATCCGGATGTGCTGTTAGCAGCGGCCAAAGCCCTGTTGAGCGCCGGGGCAGAGGCGATTGCGGTGGTGGCTCGCTTTCCGGACGATCTCGACTTTAGCCAATACGAGCAGGGGATAGGGGTTGATCCACTGGCGGGTGTGGAGGCGATCGTGAGTCATTTGGTGGTGCGGCAGTTGCAGATCCCTTGTGCCCATGCCCCCGCCTTTTATGGCGAAGCGGATCCGAAACCTGTTCATCCCCGTGCTGCGGCTGAAGAGGTGGGGTTTACCTTTTTGCCATCGGTTTTGGCGGGGTTGAGTTATGCGCCGCAATTCGTCCCCCATCCAGCCCAACCGGTTGATATTCAGTCTGAGCAGGTGGATAGCGTCATTGCCCCAGCGACCGCTTTTGGAGGGCCGGGGTTGTTGCATTTGGCCAGTCGAGCCAAGCCTCCTCTGTTCATTGCTGTACGGGAAAATACCACCGTGATGCAAGTTCATCCCCGCCAGTTAGGGATCCCTTACGTGGAGGTCAACTCCTATCTGGAGGCTGTTGGTGCGATAGTGGCTCACAAAGCCGGGGTAGCGTTGCCGTCGGTTGGGTTGGAAAGGTGAGCTCGTTCCCAGTCAGTCTCCGCACGACCCAGAGGGTCATGGCGGTCCCAACACGAGTCACCTGGGGTTAATCCCCCTCGTGACAGCGGTGCGGAGTATGCCAACTTTTTTTGAAATCTTTTGAAATAAGTTAGGGGCACCACTGTTGGTGTCGTAAACCCGCGTTCACTTTAGGGGTGGCGCAGCCTGCCGTAGGCATTGTTGCTACGCAACGCTAATGCTACGCGACACGCGACTGCGGAGCATGAAAGGGCTGTAATCTCTAATTAGCTCTAAGGAACAACTTCCCCTACGGTGGATCCCATGGCCAGCAGCTCTACGGAATCTCTCCGGCAACTGTACGAAGAACTCCCTTACCCCAACGTACCCATCTCCACTTCAGGCCGGGGAGCCCTAGACGGGTTGTATCGCATGAGCCTGACCACGGCCCAATATGCCCGTACCCGTGCTATTGTTCCCAGCGAGGGATCCCTGATCTTAAATGCCGGCTGTGGTTCCGGTTGGGAGACCCTGATTTTGGCAGAGGCCAACCCTGGAGCACGGCTGGTGGTCTGCGATCTGTCTGCCGAATCCGTGCGGGTGACGGAGCGGCGCTTGCGCTACCACGGCTTTGTGAATGTGGAGCTGCACGCCCTCAATCTGTTTGACCTGGAACAATTGGGGCTGCAGTTTGACTTCATCAGCCTCAACGATGTGCTCTATCTGTTGGATGACCCGGTGGCGGGCCTAAAAGTTCTCAAACGGGTCTTAAAACCTGACGGGATCCTGCGGGCCAACCTCCACCATGCTTACCAGCGGGAAGTGATCTTCCGCATGCAGAAGGCGTTTCAACTGTTGGGGTTATTTGAGTTGCCCACCCCGGAAGCCTCAAATTTGGTGCGGGAATTCATGAACAACCTCGTCTCTGATGAAGCGCGGGCGGCTCTGCGCTGGAACCCTGAGATCTACAAAGACGACACCAACATGCGCGCCAACTACCTCTTGCCCAGCGACAAGGGGTTCCTCATCCCTGACCTGATGCGCATGCTCAAGGAAGCGGAACTGGGGCTGGTCTGCTTGGTGGACTACTCCGACTGGGATCCCGCTCTGCTTTTCAAGGAAATGCCTGAGTGGCTTAAGACCGAGCTGGATAAACTGTCTCCTGCCGACCAAAACCACTTTTACGAGCTGATCTACCCCAACCACCGCCTGATCGACTTTTGGGCGGAGCACCCCGGTTCTTCTATCGTGTTCCCTTGGAGTGATACCGATTGGCTCGGGGGCACGGTACAACTGAACCCGGTCTTGGCCGACAATCCAGAGTTTCGGCAAAACTTTGGCAAAGCCTACGAAAAAAAGCTGGAGTTTGCCATGAATTGGCCGGGGGCCAGTCGCGGACGCCTGAAAATTCTGCCCGAACAGATGACTTGGCTGGGATCCCTGTTGCAGGGGCCAACGCCAGTGATCACCCTAGTTGAACAAGCCAACCAGGCCAAAAAGCTGGAACCCGAAACCGCCCAAGAACAGGTGCTTACCTACCTGACGGGGTTGGAGGAGTTTTTGTTTGTGATGTTGGATCCCGGCGCTAAGTGACATCTAAGTGACATTCTTCTAAGTGACCTTCTTCATGGTGTTCATGCCACTCAGACTCCTGTCCAAACGGGGTCAAAGACCCTCTTCTCTGCTGGAATAAAGCCGAACGGCCCCCAACGACAACAGCAGCACCACCCCAAACAACACCAGCCCCATCGCCGAGGCATAGCCCATTTCCAAATCACGGATCCCGCGCTCATAGAGGTAGTAGACCAGGGTGAGGGTACTGTACACCGGGCCACCCCGAGTTAACAAATACACTTCTTCAAACACCTTCATGGCAGCAATGGTGGAAAGGATTAACACCAACACTTGATAGGGCCGCATCAGGGGTAGGGTAATCCAGCGGTGTTGTTGCCAGCGGTTGGCTCCATCCAAAGCGGCGGCTTCGTACAAATGGGTCGGGATCCCTTGCAACCCCGCCAGGTAGATGACCATGTAGTAGCCCAAGCCCTTCCAGATGGTGACCAAACTCACGGAAAACAAAGCCCAGCGGGGATCCGTTAACCATGGGATCCGCACCGCATGTCCCAACACCAGCGAAAGAATGTGATTCAGTAGGCCATTTTCCGCATACAGCCAGCGCCAGGCCAAGCCCGCCACCACCACCGAAAACACCACCGGCAGGTAATAGAGCAAGCGAAATAGTCCAATGCCAGGCCAAGGCCGATTCACCAAAATCGCTAATCCCAGCGGCAGCCACACCAGGGGCGGCACCACCAAAGCCACGTAGAGCAGCGTATTTCCCAATGCTTTCCAAAAGAGGGGATCCCACAGCAGGCGGCGGTAGTTTTCTAGACCAATCCAGGTGGGAGTACTGAGGAGGTCATAGCGGGTCAAACTCAGGTAGAGAGCCTGCAGCATCGGCCAAAAGGTGGCGATCCCCATCAGGAGCAGGGCGGGCAGGACAAATCCATAGGGGCCAAAAGGGATCCAGAACTGCTGCCAGGCTCGTTGGGCTGGGCCTTCTTTATCCATTCCAGCGCTGGGCCGCATCCCGTACCGCCACTTGCACCGACTTTTCTCCCAACATTGCCCGTTGCAACTCTTCGTAGATGATTTTCTGCAAATCCGCCAAGCCTTCTACCGGGGGGATCAACACCTGCGAACGCTCCAGTTGGGCAGCACTGACCAGGCGAGCCTTGTCCAATACCGTTGCGGCTGTGCCCGTAAAGTAGGGATCCGCCGCCGTCGCCACTGTGGAGGGTAGGGTATTGGCCAGTTGGGAAAATTCCAGTTGGTTCTGGGCATTGGTGAGGAAGAGAGCCAGTTGCACCGCCCGCTCTGGATAAAGGGTAGCTTTGGGAATGGCCACATTCATCACCGCCGCACTGACGCGTCCATCGGAGCCGGCAATTTGTGGGGCCACATCCGTCACAGCGGCAATATCGGGGGCATTTTCTTGGATTTGCCGTAGAAACTGTGGCCCAGTGAGCAAAAAGGCCAGTTCTCCCGATTGGTACAGTTCCAAAGTCCGGCGGTGGCTCTCTGTGAGCACCTCCCGTGGGATCCCACCCGACTGAAACAACTCCACCCAATAGGCAAAAGCCGCTTCTCCCGCCGGATTGTCGAACCCTGCTTTTCCTTCTTCATCCAGCAGGGACAACCCCATCTGCACCATCGCCTCCAAGACCTGGGATCCATCCATGGTCAGCAGGAAGGCGTACTTGCCGGTGCGCTCCCGGATTAGTGGAGCCATCTGAGCCAGTTCCGCGTAGGTGCCAGGGGGACGGTCGGGATCCCAGCCGGCTTCTTCCAGCAAAGCCCGGTTGTAGAGGGTAATGTCACTGGCCACATACCAGGGCAGTCCAAAAGTGATCGCGGCAGCCGATCCAGCCCGCACCAGTTGATTGGCCTGCCAGAGGTTAGGGAAATAGGCGGCTCGCTCTGTTGCAGAGACCTGTGTCTCTAGATCAAGAAGAGCCTCTCGTTCGGCCAGTTTACTGGCAAAAAGCGGATTGAGGTTAACCACATCTGGGCCCGTGTTGGCGGCCACCGCCGTCAGGATCTTGGTTTCCATTTCCCCCCAGGGCACATCTACCCATTCCACACGGGTATCGGGGTACTGACCTTGGAAGTCAACGATCACCCGGTTTAGGTAGTCCTCGAAGGTGGGTTTCAGTTGCATCGTCCAGAAGCGGAGGCGGATCCCATCTCCCCCATCAGAGGGCCCCACTTGTCTGGCACCACAGGCACCCAGTAGCAGAGCGGCGGAACCAAGCAAAAATCGACGACGGGATGGGATTATCACCACAGCGTTCTCCGACCTCAGGTGAGGCTATTTTACCCCTAGGCTGCTGGTGCCCTTGCCCAAGGTTGTCTGCCCAGTCAATTGCCGTGGCCATCGGTTGCCAAAGGTTCAAAATCGGTAATACTTTGTTTTACAAGTTGTTTTACAAGAATTGCCGGGAAACCCCCATCCCCTTGTGGCTGGGGCAGTTGACTCTCGGAGTTCACTCGGATCCCTCGGAACTGGGCAAAGCAACGATCAGGGCTTCTAGAACCCGATTCACCCGGCTCAGGCGCAGTCCATAATCTGACATCACGGGGCTATTGGGGATGATGGCGTGACGGAACCCCAGCTTACTGGCTTCCTTCAGCCGTTGCTCCAGTTGAGAGACAGGGCGTACCTGCCCCCCCAAGCCCACTTCCCCAATCAAAACGGTGAAGGGATCCACCAACCGATCCCGAAAGCTGGCGGCCACGGCCACGGCCACTCCCAAGTCGGCAGCCGGCTCGGCCACATTGATGCCACCGGCGGAGGCGATATAGGCATCGTATTTGGAGAGGGGGATCCCGACCCGTTTTTCCAATACCGCCAAGATCTGCAAGAAGCGGTTCATTTCAATACCCGTAGAAGTACGACGGGGCGAGCTGTAGCTGGTGGGGCTGACCAACGCCTGCACTTCCACCACGAGGGGGCGAGTGCCTTCACAGGCGACGATAGTAGCGGTACCTGGCGTGGCCTGATCGCGGCTGCTCAAAAACAGTTGCGAGGGATTTTCCACCTCCACCAAGCCCGATTCCGCCATTTCAAACACCCCAATTTCCTGGGCGGCCCCAAAGCGGTTTTTGACGGAGCGCAGCAGACGATGACTTTGAAAGCGATCCCCTTCAAAGTACAACACCGTATCCACCAAATGCTCTAGCACCTTCGGCCCCGCCAGGGATCCATCTTTGGTGACATGACCCACAATCAGCAGAGCCACCCCCCATTTTTTGGCGGCTCGCATCAACAGACCGGTACACTCGCGCACCTGGGAAACGGATCCTGGGGCTGCCGTGATTTGTCCCCAAAAAATGGCCTGGATACTGTCGATGACCGCCACCTGGGGTTGCAACGCTTGGATCTCCAGCAGAATCGCCTCCAGATCGGTTTCAGCCAAGAGGTAAAGCTGCTCAGATCCCACTCCTAAGCGCTCCGCCCGCAGTTTAATTTGTTGTGCCGATTCTTCCCCTGAGACATAGAGCATAGGCCCACTCTTGGCCAGGTGTTCGGCAGTTTGCAGCAGCAGCGTGCTTTTGCCAATGCCCGGATCCCCACCGATCAACACCAGGGATCCAGCAACAATGCCTCCCCCCAACACGCGGTCGAACTCCCCATAGCCAGAAGCCAGGCGGGGGTGATCATCCGGTCGTACTTGGGTAATCGGGAGGGCGGACTGAGGGATCCCGTTGGATTTGGGGGTGAGGGCTTGGGCGCGGGGAGATTTGGGTGCCGGGGCAACGACAACTTCCGATAACGTGTTCCAGGAGCCGCAGTTTTCGCAACGACCCAAAAATTTCGGGTAACGCTCGCCGCAGTTGCTACATTCCCAGACGGTTTTTGCTTTGGCCATTGCGTTGAGGGGGATCCCAGCCTCCTCCTAGAGTATCTGGTAAACTACCCGACGCTGACCCTAGCGGGTAGAGCGCAGGCTTTCAGTAGCCCTCCAGTTATCTGGCAAGATAACCAGGAACCTCCAGGACGGTTTACGAGCGCCCCGATTGCTTGGTCGCGCCAGCGGTGCGGAGCACGAATATTCTTGGCTCCGTTAAAGTCTGCATCCCCATACCAACCACAATGCCCACACTGGAACTGCTTACCCTTCCGGTACGACTGGTCGGGATGCGGCTTAGGTGGCTCCGATTCCAGACCAATTTGGATGTAGTAGGAACCATCCTGGCGCTTCACCAAGGTGGCAGACTTGGGGTTAGAACCTCTGAGCATCCCCCGCTGGTAGTTGCCGATGGCCAACCCAAACCGCTCACGTCCCTCCACGGTTGTCAAGGCAACCGTCCAGTCCTTCTCCCGAAACGAGAAAATCCGAGCGTCGTAGGTGACAAAGCCAGCTTTGAACGCTTTGACTGGGCGATTCTTTTGTTTAGCAACCTTGCGAGAGCCCGCCACTCGACGACACACCTGTTGAGCCAAGTTGCTCGACAAGCCAAAGCGGTTGCGAATCTGGTAATAGCAAAGGGATTGGAGCTTGACGGCGTTGACGATCTTTTCCGGCGTGTTCTGGTTCACCCAGTTCAGCGCTTGCCCAAAAGCCTCCAGGGTTGCATCCAGTTTTGTGGCTTGCGACTTGGACACCTTGAGCTTACAGGAGATAGTCAGGACTTGGTTCATAGTCCTATTGTATCTCATCAGAATAGGGTTGTCTGTATGTTCGTTGGTGCGGAGCACGTTGAACTTGCATTCCTCCCGACGCTATGCCTACGGCACGCTACGCGAACCCCTCCGGGAGAGCGCGGGGCTCCTGCTGCGTTAGCTGACAGGCAATACCGGTTTAAGTTAGGGCTTGGGCCGTTTCTGAGGCATTGAAGCGAGAACCTTCCCATTCTGGTAAATTCAGGGATCCACATTGGGCCTGATGCCGCAGCAGATGATCGCAAAGCACCAAGGCCACCATCGCCTCCACCATCGGTACCGCCCGTGGCAACACACAGGGATCATGCCGACCCCGCGCGGCCAAAACAGTGTCTTCTCCGTCGAGGGTGACGGTGTTTTGGGCCTGCCGAATCGTGGCTGTGGGCTTGAAGGCAACCCTTAACGTGATGTCTTCTCCGTTGGCAATCCCCCCCTGTACCCCACCCGAGCGGTTGCTGCGGGTGCGCCACCCGGAAGGGGTCATGTAAAACTCGTCGTTGTGCTGCTTGCCTGTTAAGTAGGTGCCGGCAAATCCAGAACCAATTTCAAAGCCTTTGCTCGCCGGCAGAGACATCACCGCCTTGGCCAAGTCTGCCTCCAGTTTGTCAAACACCGGGGATCCCAGACCGCGGGGTACATGACGCGCCACACATTCCACCACCCCCCCTAAGGAATCCCCTTCTCGACCGGCAGCTTCAATGGCCTGGATCATGGCGGCTGCCACCTGCGGATGCGGACAGCGGACAATGTTCGCTTCCACCTGTTCTGGGGTGACTTGGGCGGGATCCAGTTGGGCCTCTATATCCTTCACCCGCTGCACATAGGCCAGGATCTCTACCCCCGCCGCTAGACGCAAAATTTTCTTGGCAATCGCTCCTGCTGCCACCCGACCAATGGTTTCCCGGGCTGAGGCGCGCCCTCCTCCCTGCCAGTTGCGGATCCCGTATTTGGCTTGATAGGTGGCATCGGCATGGGAAGGACGAAACGTTGTTGCCATTTCGCTGTAGTCCTGCGGGCGAGCATCCTGGTTGCGCACCATGATGTGAATCGGCGTACCCAGGGTCAGCCCTTGAAAAACGCCAGCGGTAATTTCGCAGCGATCCGCCTCCTTGCGGGGCGTGGTGATGTGGCTTTGGCCCGGTCGCCGCCGATCCAGTTCCGCTTGAATATCTGCCTCCGTCAAGGGTAAGCGCGGTGGGCATCCATCCACCACCACACCGACCGCCCCACCGTGAGATTCGCCGTAGGTGGTTATGGAAAACAAAACACCGAAGCAGTTACCGTTGGCCATGGGATCCTTGTCGTGTCAGCGGAAGTGGTACTTATCAGCAGGAGTCTTATTTTATCCTCAGCGGGTTCCTGGCCAGGTGTTTCAGCCGACGGCACTGGGCGATCCCCCACAACACCAGATGGGGATCCCAACGCAGGTTTGGATCGGCTGCGCGGTTTTGGAGATGGGAATACAGCCACTCTCCATCTCCGCCGGTCAGCAGCACCGGCCCCTTGGCGAAGGTCTGGCGCCAGTCGGCGATGAAGTCTCGCAACCCCGCTAGCAGCGTATAGACAATGCCACTGCGGATGGCAGTCGGGGTGTCGTTGGCCCAACGGGGCGGCAGAGCCGGGTCGGGATCCCAGTCCACTTGCGGCAGCCGGGCCGTATGCTCCCGTAAGGATCGAGCTTGCAACCCCAGCCCGGGCAAAATTGCCCCTCCCACCAGGGATCCCGCTCCATCCGCTCCCGTCAAGGTCAGGGCTGTACCGGCATCAATCACCAAACAGGGCCAGCCGTAGTGGATCCCAGCAGCCCAAAGGGCCAAGGCTCGATCCAACCCCAAGCTGGGATAGAGCTTTTGCAGAGGGATATCCTGCAACTGCACCGGGTGCACCAACCCCGTTGGTAAAGGGGTGGATCCCACCTGAGCCAGCCAAATTTCCGTATCTTCCGGCCAGGACAACCCTTGCTGAGCCGGGAAACACTCAACTCCCACCAAAGTCTGCCCCTGAAACCAGCCCCAACGCACATGGGTATTCCCCAGCACTGCTGCCAACCAACCGTCTGTCCCCCCCTCAAAACTCATGCAGCAGATCCGCCTCCACCCGAAACAGTTCCACCGGTTGCTCGGCAGGGATCCCGGCCCAGCGTCTGGCTGTGGCCAGTTGCCACTCTGGGGTCAGGGCCTCCCCCGGCAGCAACACCGCCCCTTGGGTTCCGGAACGGATAAACAGGCCCATGCGGGTGGGATCCACTCCCTCCACCGAGACAATGGGCACCACCCGCCGCACTATAGCCACCTGAATCGAAGCTGTCTCCAACTCCCCCGCTCGCAAGGGCACATAGCGCCAATCTCGACTTACGGCCCCCACCGCCGCCCGGATCGTGGCGGTAGCCAAGTCTCTACTGCTGGGCTGCAAACTGCCCCAACAGCCGCGCGGTTGCCGGTGGGTACTGACGGTTACAAAGACTCCGGCAGAGCGCCGCCAATGGGGTGGGATCCCCTCCGGAGTAGGCAGCAGTTGGCCGGTGGCGAAGTAGTGGGCGATCGCTTGCCGGGCCAGCGCCGGTAGGGTCTCAGGAAGAGGTTGTTGGTGGGGGCGGGAGGAGAGCTGCGAGGCATCAACCGGCAAATCCACATCCGGCGGCAAAGTCAGAGAGACAAGGGCCGTCTCCTCTGAAATCCCTGGCCGGGATCCGGTTAACAGCCCTAACCCCAAAGCCAAGAGCACACACAGGCCGCCCAACAGCCAGCGAATCGTGGTGAAAGGGGGTTTGAAGATGGGCACCACAGGCGGATCCCGTTCACGTTAAAGACTCTCGGTCAAGCTGCGCCCCCGCTGCCGCAAATAGTTGAACACCGTGTTCAGATCCTTATCCCCACGCCCGGAGCAATTGAGCACCACCCGCTGTTCAGGGCCGAGCTGGGGCGCCAAGGTTTCCAGGTAGGCAAAGGCATGGGCCGTTTCCAGGGCGGGGATGATCCCCTCTAGACGTGAGGCCATGAGTAAGGCTTCTACCGCTTCGTCATCGGTGACGGCATAGTATTCAGCTCGGCCTATCTCCTTGAGGTAGCTGTGCTCCGGCCCAACACCGGGGTAATCCAATCCGGCGCTGATGGAATGGGCCTCTTGCACCTGACCCTCCTCATCCTGCAGCAGATAGCTCATCGCCCCGTGCAACACGCCCACCCGTCCCCGAGTCAGGGTCGCTGCATGGCGAGAGGTCTGGATCCCTTCTCCTGCTGCTTCAATGCCGATCAGCCGCACCGTTGGCTCCCGAACAAACTCATTAAACAGACCGAGCGCATTGGATCCGCCACCCACACAGGCCAGCAGCACATCCGGCAGTCCACCCCATTTTTCCTGGCATTGCTGCCGCGTCTCCTGGCCGATTACATCGTGAAAAGCCCGTACCAGCTTTGGATAAGGGTGAGGCCCCGCCACAGTACCGATGACATAGTGGGTGGTTTCTACATTGGTCACCCAATCTCGAATCGCCTCCGACAGGGCATCCTTAAGGGTACGTGTGCCCGATTCCACCCCCCGCACCTCTGCCCCCAACATGCGCATCCGTTGCACATTCGGGGCCTGCCGCTCCATATCCAGCACGCCCATGTAGACGACGCATTCTAGGCCGAACCGGGCACAAACCGTTGCGGTGGCTACACCATGTTGTCCAGCACCGGTCTCCGCAATCACCCGTTTTTTGCCCATCCGCACCGTCAGGAGGGCTTGACCGAGGGCATTGTTGATCTTATGGGCGCCGGTGTGGTTAAGATCTTCCCGCTTCAGGTAGATCTGAGGGCCGCCATAGTGCTCCGTCAACCGCCGGGCAAAGTAGAGAGGACTGGGCCGACCGACAAAATCCCGTAGGAGGCTTTGAAACTCCGCCCGAAAGCTGGGATCCCCCCAGTGCTGCTCAAAGGCTTGCTCCAGCTCCGTCAGGGCACTCATCAAGGTTTCTGGCACAAACTGGCCACCAAATTGACCAAAGCGTCCTTGGGTATCGGGGCGTAGGTGCGGATCCAAAGCAGCAGCGTTAACGCGAGGTGCAAGCGGGGTCTGAGTCATACCTAAGGATCCGAATCAACGTTCAACAGGACGGGACGAGTTCCCCCATTCTACGAGAGGAAAAGCCCAACCCCCACAGGGAGATTTAGCTCCAAGCGCGCCTCCAGGCAAAGAATCCCTGCAGGAGGTTTTGCAGGCGGGTATTGGCGGCAAAGGTTTGCTTCTTGTGTTGCAGGGCGGCTTTGGCGTTGACTTCCGAGAGGGTGGGGTAAACGTGGATCCCAGTCAGGGCTGAGACGGGCAGTTTGTGGCTCATGGCCAATACCACTTCGTGGATCAGTTCCCCGGCATGGGCTCCGACCAGGTGAGCTCCCAGAATCTGGCCGTTGCGCCGACAGATCAACTTGGCAAACCCCAGCGTGGCGGCTTCCGCTTGGGCCCGATCCACCTCGGCAAACTCCTGCTTGAGCACCATCACATCTTCGCCGTATCGCTGTTGGGCTTCGCTTTCGGTCAGACCGACACGAGCCAGTTCCGGATCGGTAAAGGTGGCCCAGGGAATGACGCGGTAACTGGCTTTGCTGACAGGTAAAAACAGGGCATTCACCAGGGCCACTGCCGCTTCGTAGCCGGCCACATGAGTAAATTGAGGCCCCCCAATCACATCGCCACAGCCATAGATACGGGGGTTGCTGGTTTGCAGCTTGGCATT
>NZ_JAFIRA010000049.1 GCF_022848905.1 Thermostichus vulcanus str. 'Rupite' | reverse complement strand
TTCCGGGAGCAGAAAAGCTACCTGCCCTTGCGCCTGAATCAAGGGGGCGTGATGCCGATCATCTTCGCCTACTCGGTGATGTCCTTGCCGCTGGCCTTGGCCCAGTACACTCAGAACCTGACCTTGGTGCAGGTGGCCAATTTCTTAGCGCCCACCTCTTGGTTCTACATCCCCTTCTATTTCGTCCTTATCCTCTTCTTTAGCTATTTCTACGCTTCCTTGATCATCAACCCCGTAGATCTTGCTCAGAACCTAAAAAAAATGGGATCCAGTATTCCGGGTGTGCGGCCTGGCAAAGCAACGGCGGAGTATATCGAAGGGATCCTGAATCGGCTAACGCTTCTCGGGGCTTTGTTCCTCTGTGCGGTGGCCATTATTCCAACAGCGGTAGAGCGGGCCACAGGGATCACCACCTTCCAAGGCTTGGGGGCTACTTCACTGCTGATTTTGGTGGGGGTGGCGATTGAAACCTCCAAACAGATCCAAACCTATGTGATCTCGCAACGCTATGAAGGGATGGTGAAGCAATAGTGCCACGGTTAATTTTTTTGGGGCCACCGGGAGCCGGTAAGGGGACGCAAGCGGAGCGGTTGGCGGCTGCTTACCACATGCCCAAAATCTCAACGGGGGATCTGTTGCGGGCGGAAGTCAAAGCCCAAACCCCTCTTGGATCCCAGGCCAAAGTGTATATGGATGCGGGAGAGCTGGTGCCGGATGCGGTGCTGGTGGGGATGGTGAAGGGGCAATTGCAAAAGTCCCCAGAACAGGGTTGGATCTTGGATGGGTTTCCCCGCAC
Source organism: Thermostichus vulcanus str. 'Rupite' (assembly GCF_022848905.1). Classification (NCBI taxonomy): domain Bacteria; kingdom Bacillati; phylum Cyanobacteriota; class Cyanophyceae; order Thermostichales; family Thermostichaceae; genus Thermostichus; species Thermostichus vulcanus. Next base: position 25,678 of record NZ_JAFIRA010000049.1, on the reverse strand, counting down.
CTTGCCTCAAGCAGAAGCCCTAGAAGAGTTGCTCAAGGATCTCGGTCAAGACTACGATCACGTTCTCAACCTAGATGTGCCGGATCAAGTCTTGGTGGCGCGGCTGCTGGCGCGTGGACAGGAACAGGGGCGCAGTGACGATGCGGATGAGGCGGTGATCCTCAAGCGCTTAGAGGTGTATCGGCAACAAACCGCCCCTCTGATTGACTTTTATGAGGCGAAGGGACGCTTGCAACGGGTAAACGGCAATCAGTCCATGGAATTGGTGCAGGAACATCTTCAGGCACTGGTGCAAGGCTGCTCAGAGGCAGGCAAGCTGGGATCCGGGAGGAGAGCGTGATCAGAGCAGGAGTCGGAAATCCCTCCCAAATGGGCTCCCAGCGACGGGGCATGCAACTGATCGAGATCAAATCTCGGCGGGAAGTGGAAAAAATGCGGCGGGCCGGTCGGGTGGTGGCACAAGTGCTGCAGGAGATCTCGGAGCGCTTGGAACCTGGCTGGACGACTGCCGATATCGACGCCTACGCCGAAAAACGGGTGGCTCAGCTGAATGCGTTACCCAGTTTCAAGGGCTACTACGGGTTTCCAGCCTGTGTTTGTGTCAGCGTCAATCATGAAGTGGTGCACGGGATCCCGAGTCGCCGCAAGCTGATCCAGGCGGGGGATGTGGTGAAGGTGGATTTTGGCGCCATTGTTGAGGGGTGGCATGCCGACTCCTGTTTGACCATTGGACTGGAGCCGTTAAGTGAGGCTTCCCGCGACTTGATCGATACCGCTGCCCAAGCCCTGCAAACGGGCATCGACCATGTCCGTCACGGCGTTTTGCTGCAGGATGTTTCCGGTGCCATCGAAGACTACATCGAAGGGCGGGGCTACTCGGTGGTGAAGCAGTATGTCGGCCACGGTGTGGGGCGCAACCTCCACGAAGAACCCCAGTTCCCCAATTACCGCACCCGCGATTTGCCCAACCCAAAATTGCGTTCCGGTATGACGGTAGCCATTGAACCGATGGTGAATGCCGGTGGAGAAGCGACCCGAGTGTTGGCGGATCAGTGGACGGTGGTGACCGTGGATGGTGCTTGGTCGGCCCAGTTTGAGCACACGGTTTTGATCACTGAGTCGGGGGCGGAAATCTTGACGGATCGCACCCCCTTCCAATCCTGAGGGATCCCCGGCAAAAGTTAGGATAGGAGAGGTCAAGTATCCAGAAGAGTGTGTCGCTGTGGCTGAGGGCCACGGCTGTGTCGTTTGGCTGTGTCGCTTTTAGGAGGGCTCATTGTCTAAGGAAGATGCCATTGAAATGGAAGGGGTGGTAACAGAATCCCTCCCCAACGCGATGTTCCGGGTGGATCTGGACAACGGTTTCAACGTGCTCGCCCACATCTCCGGGAAAATTCGCCGCAACTATATCAAGATCCTGCCAGGGGATCGGGTGAAAGTGGAGCTCAGTCCCTATGACCTAAACAAAGGCCGCATCACCTATCGCCTTAAGAAAAAGTGAGTTTCCTATCTCTGTTTAGGGCTGCTGAGCATGAAAGAGCTGAGCCAAGTTCTAAAAACCGGTCTCTGGGCTACGGTTGCGGGTGTGAGCGCCTTGGCTATTCTCAATGCCTGGATCTCGGCTCAAACTCAGCCTCTAGCCAGTGTCCTGCCGGGAGAAGCCAAGCCCTTTTTCTGGCGCGGGCATCGCCTATTTTACAGAGTCACTGGAGTCGGTGAGCCACTGCTGTTGCTCCACGGCATCGGGGCAGGATCCTCCAGCTACGAGTTTCGGGCCATTATGGGGGAACTGGGCCAGCGATATCAGGTGTATGCTCTGGATCTGTTGGGTTGGGGCAACTCCGAACGCCCCGACTTGGAATATACGGGCAGCCTTTACGCCCAACTGATCGGGGATTTTGTCGAGCAGGTGATCGGGCGACCCACCCACGCCATTGCCAACTCTCTCTCGGCAGGATTTGTCCTCCGCTCCGCCCGGCTGCAACCCCACCACTGGCAAAAACTGCTGCTGATCGCGCCATTGGGAGACAATAGCCTGATCCCGGAGAGCATCGGGATCCCTTTGGCTCAGGTTGCCTACGGGTTGTTGAGTCTGCCGGTGCTGGGCTTAGCTCTTTACAACGGCATTACTGCCCCCTGGAGTGTGCGCCTGTTTACAGAGCAAAGTTTATTCTCCCCCGACTATGCCCTGGATGCAGCGGTGGTGGACTACTACTACCAGGCCGCTCACCAGGCGGGGGCCCAATTTGCCCCCCGTTCTTTTCTGACCGGCAAGCTGAATTTACCCATTCAAGAAGACTTTCAGGGGGTCTCTAAGCCCATGGCCCTGGTATGGGGAGAGCGCAACCGCCTCACAACCCCAGAACAAGCGGAGCGGTATCGCGTTCTGCGCCCGGATGTCCCCATTTACCGGCTGCCAGGGGCGGCCTTTCCCCATATCGAAGCCCCCGAGGCGTTTTTGTCCGTGGCTTTGAACTTTTTGGCCGAACCTGACCTCGCTCTGCCGGGATAGAACACCCTCGTCTGGCCCTCAGTTTGGATGAAAAGGGATCCCTTGCTAGAGGGGAGGGGTTTCCGGCTGTGCAACCTCACAAGCGCCAATGCTCACCCATTCACTGGATCCATCCCGCCAATGCTCTTTTTTCCAGATTGGGGCATTGTGCTTGAGGGTATCGATAGCCCATTGACAGGCGGCGAAGGCTTCGGCTCGATGGGGCATTCCCACCGCCACCAACACACTGATCTCGCCAACGCGCAGCTTGCCTACCCGATGATGAATCACCACACTGTTGCTGTCCGGCCAGCGGGACCGAATGTGTTGGGCAATATCGGCAAAAACCTTAAGGGCCATCGGTTCATAGGCTTGATACTCCAAATAATCCACAGGACGACCGGCAGTATTGTCTCGTACTGTCCCACTCATCACCACCACGGCGCCATTGCCAGGGTGAGCTGCTTTTTCGTGTACTTGCTCGATGGAGAGTGGAGCCAGCGTGATTTGAAAGGAGGTTTGCAGAGCAGTCATTGGCAAGGCAGTCATGACCCAGACCCAAAGAGGGATCCCCACAGCAATGCTATCGCTTCCGACCATTCCAAGGTGGCCCCGTAGGTATCGCCCGTATGTCCCCCCAACTGACGGTTGATCCAGTACCCCACTCCAACGGCCCCAGTAGCGGCTCCCATTGTCCAGATCCCCGCGAGTTGCCCGTCTAGGATCCCCGCCCAAGCCAATCCAACCGTTAAACCCAGCAGCAGAGCTGTTCCCGGCCAGAGGGCAGCAGGAAAGGGGGTGGACTCCTTTAAGAAGCGCCCGGATCCCTGTTGACGCAGATAGGGGTAAAGGGCAATGGCCAGCAACTGCCCCCAACGGCCCCAAGCAGGTACCAACAGCAATAAGGGCCAAACTCGCAAATGGGTGAGGGCAGCAAATTTCAGCAGGAGGAGCAAAGTCAGGGCCATCACCCCGTAAGCTCCTGTGTGGCTATCTTGCATCACCTCTAGGCGACGACGGGATCCTCGTGCTCCAGGTTCTGTCTCACTTCCCTGGGTGACTCCTTGATGACTTTCTTTGTGGATATTGATCGCAAGGCCATCGGCAGTATCCGCCACCCCGTCCAGATGCAACCCACCCGTCAGCAGTACCCATACGGCTAGCAGCACAGCAGCACGTACCGGATCCGGAAAGGCCCGTAACGGGATCCCGATCAAGCAGAGGATCCCGCCAATAACCAAACCCACCGCCGGCAACCAGGCGGCAATGCCCGTAAACTCTAGATTTTCCGACCTTCCCAAGGGCAAGGTGGTGTAAAAGGTTAGGGCTGCCCAGAAGCGCCGCACGCTCTCAATCTCAATCTATCCCCCAGCACACCCCTAGGGATCCTCATCCCGAATGGTACGCTCCACCACAATGGTTAATTTGGCAACCAGAGCCCCGATCGCCCCAACAGCCGCCAGAATCGGGAACAAAGTTGCCCCCAAAACACCTGCTGCTACACCCACTCCGAGAGGAATTTCGATCAGGGTGTGCCCTTCAGCATTTTTGATAAGAATGCGGCGAACGTTGGCTTCTTCGATTAGCTCCCGAATTTTGGCCAGCAAATCATCTCCGCTGATCTTAAACTCCTCCACGTCGTACTCGATTGGGGCCGGGGTAGTCTCTTTATTCTCACCGGAGATGTTGGGATCCGGAGTTTCGTTCGGGTTCATGCTGAAGATCCTCCCTTGCGTCGGGTCAGCGGTATCCACCTTGTCTATCTCTATCCTAGAGGGTTTGTCCCTTCAGCAAGCAGGTCAGGCGGTTGATCTCAACAGGCTGAGAACGCCCAAAGCCCTAGGATTGGATATCCCTGTTGTGCTTCAATTCATTGCTTCAATTCATTGAGTTCTTCTGACTAAAATGGGCGAATAGATTTAGAGCGGCTGCATGGTAGTGCCCCCTTGGGTTGTGCAGAGGAGGATCAAGCGTCGTGAGCTTCTCAGGCTCAGCCAAATGGTACTGGCGGGATCCGTTTTGAGTCTGGGATCCAACCTGGGCACCCACAACAGTTATGCCTCCCAAAAGCCAGCGGTTTTGATCCTTGGGGCGGGGCTGGCGGGACTGGCTGCTGCAAAAAAACTAACCCAAGCGGGATACAGCGTACAGGTGCTAGAAGCGAGGGATCGCATCGGTGGGCGCACTTGGACCAGTCAAACCTGGGCAGATGCTCCGGTGGATATGGGGGCGTCCTGGATCCATGGCCTTGACGGCAATCCCCTGACGACGTTGGCCCAGTCTATCTCGGCAGACCTAGTGACCACTGATTCTGAAAATGCTTGGGTCTATGGCCCAGCGGGCGATGTACTGGATGAAGCGGGAGAATCCCAACTGGAAGAGTGGATCGAGCGGGTGGAAAAGGTGCTGCGTCAAGGGCAAAATCGGGATCCCGATCAATCCGTCCATGGGACGGTGCTAGCCGCTCTCAACGGCTCAACCCTCTCCCCTCAGGAGCAACAGTGGTTATACTTTGTCCTCACCAGTACGATTGAACACCAATACGCCGGTAGCGCTGAGGAACTTTCTACTCATTGGTATGACGATGGGGAGGCATACGATGGCAGTGATGCCCTGTTTGTGCAGGGCTATCGAACGATTGTGGAGCATTTGGCGGCAGGCTTAACCATCCGGTTGGGGGAGGAGGCTAAAGCTGTTCGTTGGGCTGGCTCCGAGGTTGTGGTGAGCACCCCTCAAAACAGCTACTCAGCCGACAAGGTGATCGTGACTTTGCCCCTAGGTGTGCTCAAGGCCAATCAGGTAACCTTCGAACCTGAACTCCCCGAATCCAAGCGGAGAGCCATTCAAGGGTTGGGGATGGGGGTGTTGAACAAGTGTTACCTGCGGTTTCCTGAGGTGTTTTGGCCCGAGACTGTGGATTGGATCGAGCAAGTGTCGCCGCAACGGGGATCCTGGACAAGCTGGGTCAGTTTGGTGCCCTCTTTGGGGTTGCCGATCCTGCTGGGGTTTAATGCTGCTGCCTATGGCCGTGCGCTGGAAGCTCAAACGGATCGAGAGATTGTGGACAGCGCCCTGCAAACCTTAACTCGCCTTTTCGGGGAGACGGTCAGGGATCCGGTGGGGTATCAAATCACCCGTTGGTTTGCGGATCCCTTTGCCCGCGGTTCCTACTCATTTAATGCTGTCGGTAGCACACCCCAGATGCGGGATGACTTGGCCGAAAATCTCAATGGAAAAGTCTTTTTTGCCGGGGAAGCAACAGACCGTCAGGCCTTTGGTACGGCTCATGGGGCTTACTTGTCAGGACTCCGGGCTGCTCAGGAGATGATGCAGTCAACTTAACCCCTTCTTGGACCCATTCTTCTCAGCTATCCTTTCTCATCCATACCTAAGGGATCCCCTGTGTACAGCCTTGATCAGTTGGGGAAAAATTGGGGATTCTCGCAATCTTAACGGCCTGAAGAAGAGAAAGCGGGTACTGTCTCACTCAACCCTCGGCAGGCTTCTGGGTATTGTGCTGGAGGGAGATGGCGGTTAGCCTAACGAAGTAGGTGTGGCTTTGGGATCCTCATTTTGAAGGTACTTTTGCCATTTAGTTTTGCGTGTGTTATTTGGGTGAGGTGGTTATGAGTCGTCAACATCGTCGGTCTTGGTTGACCTGGACAGTCAGCTTTGTGCTGGGAGCCCTTCTAATGTTGCTATCTGCAATTACGGTGGGGTGCGGCAGCAGCAGCCGTTCTGTAACAGTTCCTCCTTCTTCTCCTGGCGAAACGTTTATCAATCAGTCCATCCCCGCTGGAGTGACTCGTCTGCCCACTTCCAGCATCGTCGGTTTCCAAATTGGGGATCGCATCCGCATTGATCCAGGGGGTACCCGCCAGGAAGATAACCAAATTTCCGGGTTTGGATCCCTGCTTTTGGTGAGCCCCACCCAGTTTCCTCACTCTGCCGGAGAACGGGTGATTCGCATTGTGGCCACTCCGACGCCTCTGCCAACACCCAGTCCGACTCCTTCCCCGACGGGATCCCCGTCTCCGAGTCCTTCACCGACCATTTCTCCTAGCCCGAGTCCGACTCCTTCCCCGACGGGATCCCCGTCTCCGAGTCCTTCACCGACCATTTCTCCTAGCCCGAGTCCGACTCCTTCCCCGACGGGATCCCCGTCTCCTAGCCCCTTCCCCAGCCCTTCTCCCAATGGGTTCCCTAGTCCGGCTACCTAGTAGGGGATTTCAGCTATCAATGTCTACGAAGTCCAAGGGGGAATAGAGCCCTTGACTGTGCTTCTGCCTACTCAGTTGGGTAGGAGTTTGGCGGTAAGGTAGTGCGAAATGCCCCTTATGACGGGATCCCTTGCATGTCTGTTGCCCCTTTCGACTTCAGCCACTTTTTCACCCATGCTGAGATTCTTGACTTTCTGCAGCAGATGGCGGCGGCCTATCCCGATTTGATGCAATGGGAGGTGATCGGGCATAGCTATGAAGGCCGAGACATTCCCTTAGCCACCCTGACCCAGCAGAATACAGGGCCAGCTTTGGAAAAACCCGCCTACTGGCTAGATGCCAACACCCATGCCGGAGAAGTGACGGGATCCGCTGTTGCCCTCTACGACATCTACTATTTGCTCACCCACTACGGCCAAGAAGAACGGGTTACCCGCCTATTGGATGGCTACACCGTCTATGTGCTGCCTCGTATCGCCGTCGATGGCTCGGAAAAATATTTAACCACCCCCTACCGGTTGCGTTCGGGCACCCGCCCCTACCCGCAGCCGGATCCACAACCTGGCCTTTACCCAGAAGATGTGAATGGGGATGGCAAGATTTTGCAAATGCGCAAAGTGGATCCCTGCGGAGCCTGGAAGGTTTCGTCGTTGGATCCCAGGATTTTGGTACGGCGGGATCCCGAGGAATTTGGTGGTACCTACTACCACTTGATGACCGAGGGCCTGATCCGCGATTTTGACGGCTACGATCTGCCCTTAGCGCCAACATTAGAGGGGTTGGATTTTAACCGCAACTACCCCCATGAATGGGCCCCGGAAAATGAGCAGGTGGGGGCAGGGGACTTTCCCTACTCGGAGCCAGAAACCCGAGCCATTGGAGAATTTCTGCGCACTCACCGCAACATCAACGGCTTTGTTACCTATCACACCTCCTCGGCGGTTCACATTCGTGCCTACGCCACCCACCCGGATGAGCATTACCCCCCCGAAGATCTGGATATTCACAAGCTGATTGGCGAAAAAGCCACCGAGATCACCGGCTACCCAACTATTTCCGGTTATCATCACTTCCGCTATCACCCGAAAAAAGTTAGCCACGGCAACTTCAACAGCTACGCCTACGATGCCTTTGGTTGGTATGGATTCACGACAGAACTGTGGGATTTGCCCACCGAAGCGGGGGTGGAGAAGAAAGATTTCATCCAGTGGTTTCGCTGGCACCCGGAAGCGGATGATTTGAAGATGTTGAAGTGGAATGATCAAGTCCTGGGAGGACGGGGTTTTATCGACTGGCAGCCGTTCGAACACCCACAGTTAGGCCCGGTGGAAATTGGCGGTTGGGATTACAAAGCAGTTTGGCAGAATGTACCCCCAGAATTGTTGCCGGAGCTGTGTGAAAAACATTGCCGCTTTGCCATTGCCCATGCTTTGATGTCGCCCCGCTTGGCACTAGCTCGCAGCGAAGTTCACCCCCTCGGAAAAACTGCTGACGGATCCCAATGTTTATTTCGGGTGGTGGTGCAATACGAAAATCAAGGGTTCTTACCCACCTATACCAGCCAAAAAGCACTGGAACGCAAAGCCGTTCGCCCGATTCAAGTCAGTCTTGATTTGCCCGAGGGATCCCGTTTAATCATGGGATCCCAGCAGCAGGAAATTGGCCATTTGGAGGGCCGCTCTAACAAAGCCTACGGGGAAATCATGTCTTCTAGCGCAGGCATTGACTATCGCCGCAAGGTGGAATGGGTGATCCAGGCGCCTGAGGGCAGTTCCCTAGAGATTGTTGCCCAAGCGGAGCGGGCTGGAACGGTGCGCACTCAGTTGTTGTTGGAGAGCTGAGCAATACCAAATCTCCAAAATTAGCTAAGACAGCCTATGCGGCAGCCTAGACTCAGAGATGAGGGTGCTAACGCTAATCCGTCACCAACACGGTTTGCGTCACCACCGCACTTTGCCCCAGTCGGTCGAAAGCCCGCAAACTGAGCAGGTAGGATCCTGGCACTAAGCTCAAGGGGGGACGGAGGCTAAAGCGGGTTGTGCAAGACACCTCACCAGACACACAATTCACCTGTGCTGCCGATAAGGTTTGTACTTCGATCCCTGACCACGATACCTGAAAAGCCAGCTCCGCAGGGATCCGCCCCGGCACCGATACCGAAACCCCAAGTTCTAAAAAGCCGTTCCGACTCACTGCAGAAGGGATGTCACTGCTGGTGATCAAGGGTGGTAGAGGGGTATTGGCCGTCAGAGAATCAGCCCCACAACTGGTAAGGGCCCAGCCCAATAGGCTCAACATCAATCCCCAAGGTTTGGATCCCGGTTGCATCTGCCCACTCAGTCTCACCACCAACGATCTCAGTATAGGTGAGGTGAGCGGTAGACTTAGTGTCAGTTGGGAGAAAGATTAAAGATTCACTCTACATGTAGTGGCAAGCTGGATATTCGCCAAGACCATCTGCTACAGTGAGGCCCATGACCTGTTGAGCGGCCTGGCTATGGAAGAGGAGTTGAAAGCCTTGCGGGCGCGTGTGCGCAACCTAGAGCGATCTTTGGCGGAATCTGAGGCGCTGTCATTGCAGCAGATTGAGTGTACCCATCGCCTAGAACGTCAACTGTTTGAAGCCCAAGCCCAAATTAACGAACGGGATCAAGCCCTGCAAGCGTGTCAGCAGGAAAAATCCCTTTTGGCACAACGACCCACTCCAGAAGCTTTTCAGCTGCAGCAACAGCACATTGAGGAACTGCAAAACCTGTTGTGGGAAATGGAGCGCCGCCCTACCCTAGAGCATTACCAGATCTTGCAACAACAGCTGCAAACCAGCCAGACCGAGATTGAGATGCTCAAGTCTGAGTTGCAAAGGCGAGTCGATCCAGCCCGCTTTTATCAACTCCAGCAGGAACTCCTGGAGCTGAAACAACACGCTGGCCAGCTCAGTGAGTATGCCATCAAATTGCCGCAAGTGCAGCTTTTGCAAGCTCAAACCCAACTGCGCCTGCAGGAACTAGAAGAGGAAAAAGGGCAATTGCAAGCCCAGATCCAGGAGCTCGCAGGTCGGCCCTCTACCCAAGAGTTGACCGCTCTGCGGGAAGAGCTAGAAGCCAGTCACCGTCAAGCAGAAGCTGAATGGCAACGCCTAAAAACCACCTTGGAACACGAAAAAGCCCAAATGGAAGCTGATCTCAATACCTACCAACAACGCATTCGAGAATTGGAGGAGCGCCCCACCCTGGATCAATGGGCGCGATTGCAGTCGGAGCTGGACTGCTTACGCCAACAAGCCTCCTTTGCTAAGGCAGAGCGGACTACCCTACTGGAAGAATTGCAGCAGAGCCAACAGCAGCAGGCGGCGCAAGCTCAGCAGATAGCAACCCTTGAAGCGGAGCTTGAGGCTCTACGGCAACAGCCATCTCCAGATCTGGCCGCCGCTCAAGCAGAACAGTCGGAACGAATTCTGGCTCTGGAAGCTGAACTTCAGGCCCTCACCACCAAGCTGAACACCCTGCAAACGGAGCGTGACGAGTTGATGCAGGAACTGAGGCAACGCCCAACGATGGCCCAATGGGAGGAAGTTCAGCAGCAGTTGCAGGAACTTATGCAACGCCCGACTCGGGAAAGCTACGAAGAGGCCCAACGGGGAAGGGAAGTGGCCGAGGCCCATCATTTGGTGAGCCAGAAGCAAATCGACAAGTTGCAGCAGCAGGTGATGCTTCTCAAAACCGAGTGTGTCCAGGCCCATGCCTATGCGCAAACTCAGGAGAAAGAGGTGGCTTTGCTACAGCAGCTTAAACAGGAGTTAGAAGATCAACTGGCCAACTTACGTCAGCAATCGATCCCCCCTGGTTCACCGGCTCCGGAGGCTGCTGAGCCCAAATCCGTCTCTCGTCTGAGCTGGGATCTGATTCACCCTGAGGAAGTGGCTCCAAAACCTGTAGTCACAGCAGTGAAATCGACTGTGAGCCAGCGGATGAGCTGGACGACCCCGACCGGAACACCTGCAACACCCACCACAGGGATCCCGCCCCTGACGCTGGAGGAGCGAGAAGACCGGGCCGAGAAACTGCTGAAACGATCCGCTTTGGCCGCCGGTGCTGGACAACGAGCTGGGGTGGAAACAGCGGGTCGCACCCCCGGATCCCGTGGCCGTATTGAGTTGCCGGCTTTTGTGCAGCGGCGCTCTTACTGAGCCTGCCAGTTTTTGGGATCCAGCGGTTCTCCAACCTGAAAACGGGGCCAAGCCCAGCGCAGTAGGGATCCCATTTGGGCCTGAAATCGAGCCGGGGCAAATTGCAAGGCATGGGCACGAATCCGCTGGGGATCCCATTCCTGTCGATCCGCTTGCCGTAGCCCTTCTACCAAGGCATCGACGCTGGCCTCTGGGATGTGGATCCCGGTTTCCCCATGGATGACCGTTTCCTGAGTGCCTCCCCGGTTGAGGGCAATGACCGGGCGGCCACAGGCTTGGGCTTCTACAGGTACCAACCCAAAATCCTCCACCCAAGGAAACAGCAGCGTGCGGCAGTGGGCAAAGAGTTCTTGGAGGCGGGCTTGGGGTTGATGGGGTAGAAATTCCACCAACGGCCCTGCCAAGGCTTTTAATCGAGAAAGCTCCGGCCCTTCGCCCACAATCAGCAAGCGACGACCTAGCCGTTCACAGGCGGCAATCGCCAGATCCACCCGCTTGTAAGGAACCAGACGGCCCACCACCAGATCGTAGTCGGCACTGGGATCCGCAACCGGCTGAAACCCCTCTAACGGCACTGGCGGATGGATGACCACAGCATCCCGGCGATAGGTTTTGTAGATGCGGCGGCGAATGTGCTGGGAGTTAGCAATTAGTAGATCCGGGCGCTGGGCTGCCAAAACGTCCCACTGCCGCAGTCGGTGGAGCAACCATTGGCTCAGAACATAAGCAGGTCGAATCCACCTGTGATGCCCACCGCCACCCAGTCCTCCCCGCTCCAGGTACAACTCCCGGTTTTCCCAGAGATAACGGGTCGGACTGTGGATGTAGCTGAGGTGAAGGGTTTGTTCCCCCGTGAGGATCCCCTTGGCAAAAGCATGGCTACTGGAGATCACACAGTCATAGCCTGAGAAGTCAAAACTCTCGTAGGCCAGGGGCATCCAGGGCAGAAGGTACTTGAGACGGGCATGGTAATCCCGGCGTAGCACCCCTAGGCGTTTGGCCCAACCTTGCAAAAAGGAGGTGTGAATCTCCAACTCTTGCCAGGCAGAGGGCATGGTGTGGGGCGAGAAGAGACTGACGTAAAGAGGGGCTTGCGGAGCAAAAGCCGTTAACGCCTGCACCACCTTCTCTGAGCCACCCGCTTGGATGAGATACTCGTGTACCAAAGCCATACGCTCAGGCCAAAGGGGATCCCTGCCGTCTAGGGGTGCAGATGCCATAGGGATGGGGTGCTGAGCAATGGGAATTCTCAGGATTTGACGGGGCGCTTCTGCTTGCCGATCGGGCCACTCACCTGTTTGGCTTTCTCATCAATCCGCTCGTTGATGTAGTTGTAAATTTCCCGGAATCGAGGTAGTGCCCGCATTTCCAAGCGGCTGCCATCCTTGAGGGTAAGTACCATATCTCCCCAAGCTCCCCAGCCCCGTGGCACGGTGACCACTTTGGCAATTTCGCTGTAGATGATATCGGAGCGCTCCTTGCCTCCCCAGCCCCCGATCACGGTAATGCGGCGGTTGGTAATGCGATAGTGCACCCAAAGCTTGCGCACCAAAGCCCCGACAAACAGAGGCAAACCGACAAGCGTGGCTCCAATGAAAGAGTTCAACACCAAATCGCCACTATGAGGGCCACCCTCAAAAAATACATCCTCTCGCACAGCCATGCCGAGCATTACCTATGAATTCACGATGTTAACGATCTTAAACGTTTTCTCAGTTTTCCCCAACTGCCTCAGGATTTGATGGGGGGGCGGGGTTGGGTCAGCTTTTGAATAGCTCGCACCGAGCAGTAGGTAGCCCAAGCCAAGTGACCAAATAACAGCAGCACGACCCCAGCAACCGCCAGTGCGCCGATATTGCCTAGCCAACGCTAACCTTCCAATCCTGTTAACGCCACTAAGGCCCAAGAGGCTGGGTGTAACATCCCCCCCAAGAGTAAAATTTGCGAAAAAAGTTGCCCCGCTGCCAACCGGGATCCCAGCACCACTAAAAGCATCACTAGGCCCGCCTTCACATTCAGCTTGCCGGGGATAACCAGCCTGGGGTAAGCCAACATCGCTGCTTCTCCATACAACGATCCGCGATCCGCCTTAGCCTATCCTGTCTCGGCTTCAATAAAGCTCAAAAGCTCCTTCCCGATAGTCAACCAAGGCGTAGCCCGTTCCCTCTTGAGAAGTCCGACGTTCCACCAAAGCAACATCAAAGCGGCAAGGCCACTCAGACAGATGGGGATGTTGGCTCAAAAAGGCTTGAGCAGCTCGAATCAAACGTCGCTGTTTGAGGATCCCAACCGCCAAAAGCCCAACTTGATCCCAGCTACCGGAGCTACGGGTTTTCACCTCGACAAAAGCCAGTACCCCTGCCCTAGCGGCGACCAAATCCAACTCCCCCCAACGACAGCGCCACTGCTGAGCTAGGATCTGCCAACCCTGCCGACCCAGGTATTGCCGCACCCAGTTCTCTCCGGCATCACCTGTATTCTGGAGGGTAGTTCGCTTGGGCAAGGGATCCACACACGCACTCCTACAAGAGCCCAGACTCAACAGGCAGAATCAATGGGCAGAGCCGTTCCCGTGGTACTTGTCGGTGTTGTAGAAGCCGTTACGGGTGCCGAAGTAAAAGGTCGCCAAAGAGAGGGCAATGGCAACTCCCACCACAATCAACTTTGCATCCATGCAGTTTCCTCCTGAGCCCTGACCATGATAGCCTGCCTCCTGCTTGGGCAATGGGAGTAAACCGTGAGTTTGAATCAAGTTCAGTTGGCAGTGAATGGCACCCTCATGCGGGGCTTGGCCTTAAATAGGAACCTGATCCAAATCGGCGCAACCTTTTTGCGAGAAGCCCAAACAGCCCCCTGTTACCGGCTTTGGTCGATTCGGGATATTTATCCAGGCATGGTGAGGGTGCGCCAAGGGGGATCCACAATTGCTTTGGAACTCTGGGAAATTCCCGCCCTCGGATTAAGTCAGCTGCTTCTGCAAGAGCCACCCGGCTTATCGGTAGGACGCATTCTGTTGTCAGATGGAACAGAAGTTTTAGGGATCTTAGCAGAACCCTATCTGTGCGAAGGACAGGTAGAAATTACGGCTTGGGGAGGTTGGCGAGCTTACATAGGAAGTCTAACAAAAAGTTGATCTGTTTTGGTGAATTGGGATCCCTGCTACAGGTCAATCCGAAAAAGCATTTACACCAATTTCTTACGCAAAAAACTGCTCAAGGTATCCACCACAATGACAAAGGCAACAATCACCAACAAAATAGTAGAGATCTCTTCCCAACGGCGAAACTGAATACGCTGCACCAGCAATACCCCCACGCCACCTGCTCCCACCAAACCCAACGTGGCAGAAGATCGTAAATTCACTTCAAAACGATACAGCACTGTCGAGAGAAACTCAGGTAGAACCTGTGGGATCACCGCATAGCGAAAGACATGCAAAGGAGAAGCTCCCGTCGCCAACAGGGCCTCACTGGGGCCTGGATCGATCCCTTCAATAATATCGGCAAAGACCTTCCCCAAAAAGCCAATCGAGTTAATCCCTACCGCCATGATTCCTGCTAATTGTCCCGGCCCAAAGGAAGAGACAAAAATAATGCCCAATAACAATTCTGGAAAGGTGCGGATCCCGGCTAAGAAAGCTTTTCCAGGAATGGCCAAGCGCCCGGATCCCAACAAACTGGAGGACGCCAAGAAAGACAGTGGAAAAGAAAGAATGCCCCCAATTGTGGTACCCACCACCGCCATATTGAAGGACTCAAACATCCGCTGCACTGCCAAATTAAAAACTGCCCCTGATGGACGACTAAAGCCCCGTAGCAGAGGAGTTAAGTTCCGTTGCAAACCACTGGCGACTCGGTTCCAATCCACGGAAATGTTGAGTAGGCACAGGGCCATGAGTACCAGCAAGGTGAGCCCAATCATCCAAAGCACTCGGCGAGCCCAGCGGACTTGGGCGGGAGGATCCGGGATCCGGATTTCATCGAGAGCGGAAGAAGGGTACATGGTGGAGTCCGGGATGCTTCCAGGCGATCATAAATCAAGATGCTGACTGATCTAAAGTTCGAGTTTCGCCCCTATCAATGCCCATTCCGACAGCCCTTACTCACCCACCACGGCCTCTGGTCTGTGCGGAAAGGGATCCTGATTCGCCTCACGGATACCCATTCAGGTCTCCACCGCTACGGTGAAATTGCCCCCATCCCCTGGTTTGGCAGCGAAACCCTGGAGCAAGCTCTGGAGTGGTGCCGGCAGTTACCCGAGCAGATTTCCGTGACGCACCTGTTCGGGATCCCAGACACTTTGCCCGCCTGCCAATTTGGGTTTGAATCGGCTGGGTTGGCCCTCCAGGATCCCGATGGGTTCCACAAAGATCTCTCCGATCTAGCCTTCTGTGGGCTACTTCCTGCCGGAGAGGCAGCCTTAACCGAAGCGGGATCCCTTTATGAACAGGGGTATCGGGTATTGAAGTGGAAAATTGGCGTTGGGGAGTGGCAGCGGGAATGGCAAGTGTTCACAGAGCTGATCAATTTGATCCAGCAGTGGCCCCAGGACTGTCGCCTCCGCTTGGATGCCAATGGGGGGTTGACCGATCGAGAGGCCCGCGAGTGGTTGACCCTTTGTGATCAGGTGAATCACCACAGCCCCGGACGCATCGAGTTTCTGGAACAACCCCTATCTCCCCATCACCCCACAGAACTCCTGCAACTGAGCCAAGACTACCAAACCCCGATTGCGCTGGATGAATCTGTCGCCCAACTCAGCCAATTCCGAGCGCTGCGCCGGTGGCCTGGTATCCTTGTGGTTAAACCCTCCCTGATCGGATCCCGTCGGGCTGTTCAGGCGGAGATCGACCAACATCCGGGACAGGATCTGGTGTTTTCTTCCGCCCTAGAAACCCTGATTGGCACCTGGCAGGGCATCACCTTGGCGGGATCCCTACAAGCCAAAACCGCTTGTCCGAGGGCTTTGGGCTGGGGGGTAGGCAGCTTTTTCCCCACAGGGGATCCCCTAACCCTGCTTAGAGCCTCAGCAGAGGAGCGAGAAACCTTATTGCAGGAGGTTTGGGATTTCTATGGCTAACCCTTCCTGCGGGGAAGGTGAGGGGGATCCCATCAAAGACTGATTGTCTAAGCTAAAATCTCTAACTGGAAGCGGAAGAACTTTGCCGCCGTTGTCGCTGCAATAGCAGCGGGGAGAGATCGCTCTCATCGTAAATATCGCCCACCAACTCCTCCAAGACATCCTCCAGCGTAATCAGGCCGGTGGTGCCGCCAAACTCATCCACCACAATACCCAGGTGTTGGCGAGACCGCAGCATTTCTTTAAGTAACGAGCTGATGCGCTTGGTATCCGGCACAAAAAAGGGGGGTGACATGGCCTTGGTCACTTCCCCATTTCCCTTTTGATCGAGATGGCGTAGAGCCTGCTTCAGATGAATGATCCCGACAATTTCATCCTTAGATTCTCCCTGCACCGGGATGCGGGAGTAGCCCGTCTCTAGGCATAGCTTCACCACATCCTGCAGGGTTTTATCGTGGGAGATTGTCTCCATCTTCACCCTCGGCTTGGCCACATCCCGCGCCTGGATCATGTCCAGAGCCAAGGCCCCCCGAAACAACCGCCGTTTTTGCCAGTCCAGCAGTCCCCGCTGCCCCAACACATCAATTAATAGCTCCAGATCCTTGAGGGAAGCCGTTGCCGTCAACGGGGACAGTTCCAGCAGGTTAAAGAGCTTGCTGACAATCCACTCAAACGCCTGAATAAAAGGGCGGAGCAACACCGACAGGGCATGTACGGGCCGCACCACCCAACGGAATACCCCTAGGGGATGGCTAACCGCCAAGGATTTGGGTGCTACCTCTCCGAACAAGAGCACCACAATCGTGGTCGGTACTGTGGCAGCCAGAGCCCCGATTTGGGATCCCAGCCATTGAATCGAAATCGTCGTCGCCAAGGCGGCAATGCCGATATTGACGAAGTTATTCACCAGCAACAGGGTGGTGATCAGCCGCGAGCGCTGCTGCTGGGCCAAGCGATACAAACCTTGAGGATCCCCTTGTTCCTCGATTAGGGATTCCAAACGCAGGTTGTCCATGGCCGTGATGGCGGTTTCTGCCCCAGAACAGGCCCCTGAAAGGAGGAGCAAGAAGGCCAAGAAAAGTGCATTAACCATGAAGGTTGTTCAGAGCAGAGTTGAGACAGCAGAGGCCCAATCAATCCATCCCAGCACCTTAGCGATTTTGCCGGAGCGTCGCACTCAGTCTGGGATCCCCTCCCAGCTTTGCACCTCCAGAAGCCTTACTGGTCAAAACGCGGTGTACTGGAGCGGGCCAAAAGCTGCTGGTAAAGCATGACGATCTTGTCTTGAACCTCCGACTGGCTCAGGTGATCAGTATCGATCAAAATGGCATCGGGGGCGGGGCGCAGGGGGGAAATGGTCCGTTCGCTGTCGCGGCGATCCCGCTGCTGGATTTGCGCTTCTAACTCCTCCAAAGCCACCTGTTGCCCCTGGGCTTGTAGCTGATGTTGTCGCCGTTGGGCCCGTTCTTCCACCGAAGCCGTTAAAAATACCTTTAGTTCCGCATCTGGAAAGACATGGGTGCCGATATCCCGCCCCTCCAAGACAGCACCTCCATCCCGTCCCATGCTGCGTTGCCGCTTCACCAATTCCTGCCGCACCCCTGGCACCGCGGAAACCTGTGACACCCAGCGGGTCACCTCCGGCGAGCGGATTGCTTGCGTAATTTCTTCTCCATTGGCCCAGATGCGGGTGGGTTCTACCGAGGAGTTGCCACTTTTGAGGGAAAGTTGGGTTTGGGCAGCCAGTTGGGTCAGTTGTTCGGCATCATCCAGAGGGATCCCCCGTTGTAGGGCCAGCCAGGTGATCGCCCGATACATCGCCCCCGTATCCAGATACAACAGGTGCAGTTGGGCAGCCACGGCCCGGGCCACTGTCGATTTTCCAGCTCCAGCGGGACCATCGATGGCGATCAAAGGGCGCCGTGGGGCGGCAGAAGCACCGAATGGAAATGCTAGCCCTTCTGGGTGAGGTTCTTCGGGGGGCTGGGCTTCCTTTTCCTGAGCAGCACTTTCCTGAGTGACACTCAGCAACAGATTGTCGATCAAGCGCGTTTGCCCCACATAGGCGGCAGCAGCCAGCAGCCCTTGGGAATCAACGCGTTGCAAAGGTTGGAGGGTTTGTGGATGCACCAATTCCAAATATTGCAGTTGCAACTGTGGATAGCGGCTCAGTTCGGCTTGGGCCGCAGCCAGGATCCCTTCCGCAGAGGGATCCCCCGCTCGCCAGTGCTCGTATCCCCGCCGCAACGCTCGGTAAAGCCCCAAGGCCACCTGCCGCTCAGAAGTGGAAAGATACTGATTGCGGGAACTCAGAGCCAAGCCATCGGGATCCCGCACCGTTGGGCAAGGCACAAGGGTAACCGGTAGCTGGAGATCCTCAACCATACGCTGAAGAATTGCCAATTGCTGGGCATCTTTTTGGCCAAAGTAGGCTCGTTGGGGCTGAACCAAATGCAGCAGTTGCAGCACAATGGTCGCCACGCCACGAAAATGGCCAGGGCGATGGGGCGCACACAAGGTTTTCAACAGCGAGTCCGGCGGCATTACCCAGGTGCGATCGGCTCCGCTGCCCTGATCTGCCCACATTTCCTCCGGATCTGGGGCAAATACAGCATCAACACCAGCCGCCTCACACATAGCCCGATCCGCTTCTAGGTTGCGGGGATAACGTTCCAAGTCCTCGGCTGGGCCAAATTGCAGCGGATTGACAAAAATGCTGACGACCGTAACCTCACATTCCTGGCGGCAGCGCCGGATTAGGCTGAGATGGCCCTCGTGCAGGGATCCCATGGTGGGTACCAACCCAACTGTGGATCCCCGCCAGGCAGCCACGTGCTCCCGCAAAGCAGTAACAGTGCGCAGCCAGTGCATTGCCATGCCACCTCACTCAATCTCCCGATCAGGACTTAGACTCCCTCAGTGGGCAAAGTCAGTCTCTACCAACCCAACTTACAAACCCAACTTGTTGCCGCGCTGGTACTGCATGTAGGCCGCCACAAACAACCCGGCCAAAGTGACCACCACCATTCCCAGAACGATCCCCAACAGAATCGGCTCGATCACGACACAGACCTCCCAGTTTGAACCTAGATCATCATAAGCCAAGCCCAAACTCATCCTCACCGTTCTAGTCGGGATCCTTCTCGGTGCTTCGCAGCACCGACACGACCAGCTACAGTTAAGAAGCAACTCTTCTTCCCAGCCCTGGCGTTTCCTGCTGCATGGTGACCCTGAACCCCACCCATCCCCCTCGCCTTGGTGGGCCACAGTCTCAAGTCCGACTTTGGCCTGGCCTGATCCAGCACTACCGGGAATGGCTCCCTGTCAGCGCTGCCACCCCTATTGTCACCTTGCATGAGGGCAATACTCCTCTGATCCCTTCTCCGGCTCTCAGTCAACGCCTTGGACGAGACTGTCAGGTGTATCTGAAGTTGGATGGTCTCAATCCCACCGGCAGCTTTAAGGATCGGGGCATGACCATGGCCGTCTCCAAGGCCAAAGAGGCAGGAGCAGAGGCCATCATTTGCGCCAGCACAGGCAATACCTCAGCCGCCGCTGCTGCTTTTGCTGCTAAAGGAGGGATGCGAGCTTATGTGTTGATCCCAGATGGCTACGTGGCCAAAGGCAAGCTGGCGCAAACTTTGATGTACGGCGCTGAGATCATCGCCATCAAGGGTAACTTCGACCGGGCTCTGGAAATGGTACGTCAGATCTCGGAACACTATCCGATTGCTCTGGTGAACTCCGTTAACCGCTTCCGGTTGGAAGGACAAAAAACGGCTGCTTTTGAAGTGGTGGATGCCCTTGGAGATGCCCCTGATTGGCTCTGTATTCCAGTGGGCAATGCCGGCAACATCACCGCCTACTGGATGGGGTTTAGCCAGTATTTTCAGCAGGGTAAGGCAACCCAACGACCCCGGTTACACGGCTTTGAGGCCGCCGGTGCAGCGCCCATTGTCTTGAATCGCGTCGTGGAGCACCCAGAAACCGTGGCCACTGCCATTCGCATTGGCAACCCCGCCAGTTGGGTGAAAGCGAAGGCGTCTGTGCAGGTGAGTGGTGGACAGGTAGATAGTGTTACCGATGAAGAGATCCTGGCTGCCTATCGCCTGTTGGCTGCGGAAGAAGGGGTCTTTTGTGAGCCTGCCAGTGCTGCTTCCGTCGCCGGATTGTTGAAATGGCGGGATCAGGTGCCGGTGGGGGCGCGGGTGGTGTGTGTACTGACGGGGAATGGCCTGAAAGATCCAGATACCGCCACCCAACAGGGACAAACCCAAATCCACACGGGAGTTGAGGCTGATCCGGCCACAGTCGCTCGCTTAATGGGCTTCTAGCCAGGTTAAGCCTTGATCTCTTGACTTGATCTCTTGATCTCAAGAGGGGACACAGGCGATGCAACCTGTCGATCTAACCACCCTGCGGGCCCTGCAGGCGGATCTCACCCGGAGCAAGGAAAATCGGGATCCCCTATTGCCTGCTCGTTTGGAATGGATCCAACAGACGGATCTGTGGACGGTCATCCTGGGTCTGCGCACCCTTAAGACCCGTCTGTGTCTGTTGCTGTGTTGGCATCCGCAGGCGGCGCGGATTCACCTCTGCCAACCTCCTGCCAAAGGGCCGGATCCCTTTCAATTTAGCCAAGTCCTGCAACGGCAGCTGAAGGGCTTGGCCCTAACAGAGCTGATTTTGCTGGATGAGTGGGAACGGGTGGTGGATTGCCGCTTTGCCCCGCGACCTGGGGATCCGCCGCAACGTCATCTTTACCTAGAGGTGATGGGGAAATACAGCAATGCTGTCTTGGTGGATGAAGCCGGGATGATCTTGGCCAGCGGCCACGGGGTGAGTGAACGCCAGTCACGGGTGCGTCCGGTGCAGCCGGGTTTGGTTTACGAGGCTCCTCCTGCCCTCATGGATCCGATCCCAACCCTCTCAGAACCCTTTTCCCAATGGCAAGAACGGGTAGCCTTGATCCCTGGTCCCATCAGCCAACGGTTATTCCGTTCTTACCGGGGACTCAGTCGGCACTTGGCAGAAGCGATGTGTGTGGAGTCCGGGATCCCGCCGCAAACTCCTAGCGATCAACTGACGACACACGCCTGGCAAGCCTTGTTTCGGATGTGGCAAGACTGGCTCACTCGTCTGGAACAGAGCCATTTTGAACCGGTTATGACCCCTACCGGCTACAACGTTCTTGGCTGGACAGGTCAAGGAGATGCAGCAGGAAAGGATCCCTCAGCCCCGAAAGCAGATTTACACCAGCTGTTGGAGACCTACTACCAAGCTCAGTTGGAGCGTGAATCCTTTGGGCGAGAACGCCATCGGCTTCTGCAAAAACTCTCCAGCCTTCTGAAAAAACTCTATCAACGGCGCCAGCAGTTTGAAGCTATGCTTGCCGACTCAACCCAGGCGGACAACGCTAAGCAGGCGGCAGATCTGCTCATGGCTCACTTGCACCTTTGGCAACCGGGTATGACTCACATTGAACTGCCGGACTTTGCAACAGGGCAATCCATCCAGATCCCGCTTGACCCGGAGAAAAATGCCATTCTCAATGCCCAGTCCTATTACCGCAAGCACCGTAAGCAAAAACGTGCCCAAGAAGCCGTCTGGCCCCTACTGGAAACCGTCAACCAAGAAATTCTCTACCTGGAACAGGTGGAGTCCGCCCTGCAACATCTAGAACCCTACCGGGATCCCCAGGATCTCTCCACCCTTAAGGAGATCGAGGAAGAACTGATCCAACAGCACTACTTGGAAAATCCAGAGCGCATCTCTCCAAAGCAGACTCAACCGGAACCCCTTACCCCCCATTGCTTCACCAGTCCCAGTGGTTTCCCAATCTGGGTGGGACGCAACAACCTGCAAAATGATCAGCTCACCTTCCGCCTCGCCCAAGAGCAGGATTGGTGGTTTCATGCCCAAGAGATCCCGGGTAGCCATGTGTTACTGCGTTTGCCGCCTGGTGCTGTTGCCGAACCGGAAGATCTCCAGGCGGCTGCCGATTTGGCGGCTCATTTTAGTCGCGGTCGCCTCAGCGATCAGGTGCCAGTGGTCTATACCCGCCCCAAACAGGTTTTCAAACCCAAGGGATCCCCGCCGGGCATTGTCATTTATCGACAGGAACAGGTGCTGTGGGGTCAGCCGAGTCGCGCTGCCACAGCCTTACTAGAAAGTAATCAAAGTCATCATCTCTCCGACGTAGGAACTTCCGTCACTTCCACTTCAAGCCCAGAAGAGATTGGATCCCTAGAAGGGTCGGGATCAGGAAGGTAATGGCTTTCCATGGAGCAATTTCTCATGCTTCATCTCAGTAGAGCAATAAAGTCCGCATGCTCAAAATAAACGAAGCACAGTCAGGATGACTCCATGCTTGATCTACCCGTTGTGCGTAGAGCAGCAGTGCTTCTTGGTGAAGGCCAGAGGGTTGTGGAGTGATAGTCAGAAAAGCTTGACCAACCAAGCTTGCTGGGCATGTCCCCCCTTCAGAGCTGACGCTCTAACACTAGAATAGGTACACTGCAATCTTTTGGTGCCCATGACTGCTGCTGCCCCCGCCAAAGTGCAATACGAAGCCGTGATTGGGTTGGAAGTTCACTGCCAGCTCAGTACCAAAACCAAGATCTTCTCCAGCAGTGCAACTGAATTTGGCGCCCCTCCCAACACCCAAATCGACCCCATCTGTATGGGCTTGCCTGGAACTTTGCCGGTTTTGAATGAAAAAGTGCTGGAGTATGCTGTCAAAGCGGGGTTGGCCCTCAATTGCACCATTGCCCCCTACAGCAAGTTCGACCGCAAGCAGTACTTTTATCCCGACTTGCCTAAGAACTACCAAATCTCGCAATATGATCTACCCATTGCCACCCAGGGCTGGATCGAAATTCAACTCAGTGATGGTCGCACCAAGCGCATTGGCATCACCCGCCTCCACATGGAAGAAGATGCGGGCAAATTGGTTCATGCTGGCAGCGATCGCCTCTCGGGATCCAGTTATTCGCTGGTGGACTTCAACCGTGCCGGGGTACCCCTAATTGAAATTGTCAGTGAACCGGATATTCGTACCGGGGAAGAAGCAGCAGAGTACGTACAAGAACTGCGTCGTATTCTGCGTTACGCCGGACTCTGCGACGGCAACCTACAAGAGGGATCCATGCGCTGTGACGTCAATATCTCGGTGCGTCCCGTAGGTTCTGAAACCTTTGGCACGAAGGTAGAAATCAAAAACATGAACTCCTTCAACGCCATTCAACGGGCCATTGAGTACGAATTCAACCGCCAAGTCAAAGCTGTCGAAGCAGGCGAACCGATTGTTCAGGAAACCCGCCTTTGGGAAGAGAACAGCCAGCGCACCATCAGCATGCGCAAAAAAGAGGGATCCAGCGATTACCGTTATTTCCCCGAACCGGATCTGCTGCCCATTCGCGTCACAGAGGCTCAAAAAGCCCGCTGGAAAGCAGAACTGCCGGAACTGCCCAGTGTGAAACGGAGACGCTATCAAGAGGAGTATGGCCTGTCGGTCTATGATGCCCGTTATCTCAGCGACGAACGCAATACGGCTGAGTATTTTGAAGCGGTGATCGCCGCCGGGGCGGATCCGAAAGCTGCCGCCAACTGGATGATGAGTGACATTGCCAGCTACCTGAACACCCACAAGCTGGACTACCCCGATATTGCCCTGAAGCCGGAAACCCTGGCGGAGCTGATTGGTCTGATCGACAAAGGCACTATTTCCAGCAAAATTGCCAAGGAAATCCTGCCGGAGTTGTTGGAAAAAGGTGGCTCAGCTCAAGCCCTGGTGGAAGCCAAGGGCATGACCCAAATCTCTGATCGAGATGCGCTGGAGAAGATGATCACAGA
This sequence comes from Thermostichus vulcanus str. 'Rupite', assembly GCF_022848905.1. NCBI lineage: Bacteria > Bacillati > Cyanobacteriota > Cyanophyceae > Thermostichales > Thermostichaceae > Thermostichus > Thermostichus vulcanus. The sequence continues at coordinate 1,848 of NZ_JAFIRA010000049.1, read as the reverse complement.
AGTGATTGCTGAGAATCCTAGTCAACTGCAGGAATATCGTAACGGCAAGAGCAAACTATTTGGCTATTTCGTGGGGCAACTGATGAAGAAAACCCAGGGGCGGGCGGATCCGAAACTGGCCAATGACCTGCTTAAGCAACATCTTGATGGGTGAGTCTGGGTTGATGCCATTTTTGCCTGACCTTGGAGCTACCCTGATATCCCTAATATCCTGATATCCCTAATATCAAAGTTAGGGATCCCATGCCTCCGTGAGAGAATAGCCCAATTCCTGCACCATGTGCCGCAGCAGGGGCAAACTCAGTCCGATCACATTGCTGGGGCAGCCCTCGATCCGCTCCACAAACAGGCTGCCCCGACCATCCATGGCAAAACAGCCAGCACAAGCTAGAGGCTCACCTGTTGCCACATAAGCGCGGATCTCCTCATCGCTAGGCTTGGCAAAAAAGATGCGCGTCAGACCGTAATGGGTGAGACGACGACCTCGACCCGTATCCACCAAGGCATGTCCGGTATAGAGTTCTCCCACTTGCCCCCGCATTTGTCGCAGGCGGCGTTCTGCTTCCGCTGCATCAGCGGGTTTGCCTAAAATCTCTCCCTGCAAATAGAGGATCGAGTCAGCCCCTAGCACCAAAACGGGATCCCGTTGCTGAGCTGCCACCACCTCTGCTTTAGCCAAAGCCAATTTCTGCACCAGTTGGGCCGGCTCCGTCAGCTGAATTTGGCTTTCGTCAAAATAGCTGGGTTGAACCCGGTAGGGGATCCCGGCAGCCTCTAGCAATTGGCGGCGGGCGGTTGATTGCGAAGCCAGTACGATAGGAGGCAACATCGGTTCTGAAAACTGCCAAAGGGGTTTCCCTATTTCTAGTGTGCGCCAAAAGACCCGTTTTCTCGATATCATCGCTCCACTCTCGCTGCTATTCCCCGGATCCCGCTTGTGACCCCTCTCCACACCAAAGCTCCTACCCAAACGGAGCCGGCTAACCTTGGGATCCTCCAACGCTACTGGGGGGATCAAGACACCCCCGAAAGTCGCTGGGTCAACCTGCTGGTGACCCTCTTGGCCTTTTGTTCGGTCGCCTTCTTTGTGGTGGAAACCTATCCAATTCCACCTGCGGTGCGTCTGGGGTTAGAACGGGCAGATCGGGTGATTCTTGGCCTGTTTGTGTTGGAGTATCTCCTACGTTTTGCTGCTGCCCCTGAAAAAATTCGCTATCTGATCAGCCTCTATTCAATCATTGATTTGCTGGCGATCTTGCCCTTTTTTGCTGGTATTACCGATATTCGCTTTATTCGCATTTTTCGTTGGTTTCGTATCCTGCGGCTGTTGCGCCTTGTGGAGGGGAAAACCCTCTTCGGAACGGTTGTCTCCTCTGATAGTCGCATTTTGCTGCGTATTTTCTTCACCCTGTTTGCCATTCTCTTTGTCTACTCAGGGTTGATTTACCAAGTGGAACATCCGGTGAACCCGAGTGCCTTTGCCACCTTTCTGGATGCTTTCTACTTTTCCGTTGTCACCATGACCACGGTGGGGTTTGGAGATATTACCCCCAGTTCTGAGTTGGGCCGCTTGTTGACGGTATTGATGATTTTGACGGGTATTGCTCTGATCCCCTGGCAGGTGGGGGATTTGATCAAACAACTGGTGAAGAGCGCCAACTCGGTGCAACGGGTCTGCCCAGGATGTGGCTTATCCCAACACGATGTCGATGCCCAGTTTTTTGACACTCCCCCGGTTAGAAACCGGGGGATTCTCCCTTCTAGCCCCTTGCAACCTTAGACTGCAAGGTATTCATGGAGTTCAGGGGATTGCCAAATACCCCATCCCCTGAGCCGACCCTACCTATT
>NZ_JAFIRA010000048.1:4968-26498 GCF_022848905.1 Thermostichus vulcanus str. 'Rupite' | reverse complement strand
CACCTGTAACCGCGATCCTGAACCAACCATGGCGTCTCGGAAGCAGCATGACCAGCGTACCTATCGAATCGAATTCAAAATACACACGTACTGCTATGTCACCGATTAGTTTTGTCAGTCAACCAGCGGGGTAGGAGGGATATGTAGATAAGAGCATCGTTTGATGGGCACGGGTCGGCACAAATTCTAGACTGAAGTATCCCCTTTGGGCGGTGGCTTATGGCGCACCTGAAGCAACGGCGCTCCGAAAACGTGAGCGGTGAATTTTATGTCGATAGCACCTGCATCGACTGTGATACCTGCCGGTGGATGGCCCCGGAGGTGTTTAAGGAGATCGACGACCAATCGGCGGTTTATCATCAGCCCAGCACCGCCAGCGAACGGGAACGGGCCTTACAAGCGCTCCTGTCTTGCCCCACGGCTTCGATTGGCACCCTCAATCCACCCCCGGAGATCAAGACTATACAGGCTAGCTTCCCCCTCCCGGTTAGCGGCAACGTCTACCACTGTGGCTATCATTCTGAGCGCTCCTATGGGGCAGCCAGCTACTTGATCCAACGACCGCAGGGAAATGTGTTGATCGACTCCCCCCGCTTTGTTGCCCCACTGGTCAGGCGGTTGGAAAGCCTGGGCGGGATCCGTTACCTTTACCTCACCCATCGGGATGATGTGGCGGATCACGAGAGGTTTCAGGCCCACTTCGGTTGTGAGCGGATTTTGCATGTAGACGACATTAGCCGTGGCACCGAGGCGGTAGAAATCCAACTCAGCGGACGGGATCCGGTTGACTTGGCTCCTGATTTGTTGATTTTGCCGGTGCCGGGCCATACCAAAGGCCATACGGTTCTGATTTACCAACAGGAGTTTCTCTTCAGTGGTGATCATTTGGCATGGTCGGAGCGCTGGGGTCATCTGATTGCTTTTCGCAATGCCTGCTGGTATTCCTGGGCGGAGTTGCTCCAGTCGATGCGGCGTTTGGCCGAGTATGCCTTTACCTGGGTGCTACCGGGGCATGGCCGCCGTTACCATGCGGATACGGAAACCATGCAACAGCAAATGCAACGGTGCCTTGAGTGGATGAGTGGGCAGTGAAATGGGAATGTTAGCCGGTTGGGATCCTTTGGCTTGGCTCCGGGATCCCTTGGCCTACGGGTTCATGCAGCGGGGGTTGTTGGCGGCGCTGCTGGTGGGGGTGCTCTGTGCTGTTTTGGGGTGCTATGTGGTGCTGCGGGGGATGGCCTACCTGGGAGATGCCTTGGCCCATGCCATTTTGCCGGGGGTGGCCATTGCTTACTTGATGGGGGGGAATTTGACCCTCGGAGCCCTGATCGCGGCAGGGTTGGTGAGTGGGGGCATTGGGTTTCTCTCTCGTTCAGGACAGATTCGGGAAGATACCGCGATTGGCATTTTGTTTGCGGCTTCTTTGGCGTTGGGAGTAGCGCTGATCAGCTCCATCAAAACCTACGCTCAGGATTTAACCCATATTTTGTTTGGCAATGTGCTGGGGGTGAGCAACGGCGATTTGCTCTTGATGGCAGGGTTGAGTGTGGGAGTGCTGGGGCTGATTCTGATGTTTTACCGGCAGTTTTTGCTGGTTAGTTTCGACCCAGTTTTTGCGGCCACTCAGAAGATTCCGGCAGAGTGGTTCCGGCAGTTGTTGTTGCTGATGTTGGCGGTGACGGTGGTGGTATCGCTGCAGGTGGTCGGAGTCGGCCTGGTGACCGCCATGTTGGTTACACCAGGGGCAACGGCTTATCTGCTGACGCGGCGCTTACCGACGATGATGGCTGTGGCGGCGTTGATTGGGGCGGGGGGAAATGTGGTGGGGCTGTACCTGAGTTACTACATTGACATTGCCTCGGGGGCGGCGATGGTTCTGACGGTGGCCCTCATTTTTCTGCTGGTCTTTCTATTGGCTCCGGGACGGGGTTATGTATGGAGCTTCCGCAAGGGAAAAGGGATGAGCAAGCTTTAGCTACGGACGGAAGCCCCGCACTGTACCCGTAGGGTCAGTGTCGGGATAGGGAGTCCAGCGACGGAGCGAAGCGGAATCGCTATTCTTGTCATATGCGAGTGGCCTACCAATATCGACTGCAACCAACCTACGAGCAGCGGTGTCAGATGAGTCGCTGGCTTGAGATGTTGCGGCATCAGTACAACTGGCTGCTGGCAGACCGCTTCGACTGGTGGGAGATGAACCGTTGCCCAATCAACGCTTGCCCACTCGTGGCGAGTATTGCCGAACCACGGGAGCAGCCTAATTACTACAGTCAGAAGCGGTCATTGGTACCCCTGAAGGGTGAACGCCCTTGGTACAAAGAGATTCACTCCCAGGTGCTTCAGGACATGGTGAAGCGGGTCAACCTGGCCTTTGAGCGATTCACCAAGGGCGATAGTTCCGGCAAGCGGAGCGGCAAGCCTCGCTTCAAGGGGCAACATCGCTATCGCACGTTCACGTTTCCTCAGGCCAGCCACGAGTGGATTGAGGGCAATCGGATTCGGCTGCCCAAGATTGGAGTGGTGAAGTTCATCTGCCATAGGCCATTGCCTGAGGGGTTTGCGCTCAAAACAGTGGCAGTATCTCTCAAAGCCGACGGGTGGTACGTGACGTTTTCTCTAGAAGACCAGTCGGTGCCAGAGCTGCCCCTGCCTGAAGTTGTCCCGACCGAGGCCAACAGTCTGGGGGTAGATGCTGGGCTGGAATACTTCATTGCCTGCTCAGACGGCACGACGAAAACACCGCCGCAGTTCTACCGCCAGGCTGAAAAGAAGCTGGCCAAACTCCAGGCGAAGCGTGAACTAAGGCCCAAAGGGTCGAAGGCGCGGCGCAAGTTAAATGCCAAAATTGCCAAGCTGCACCAGCGTATTGCCAGGCAGCGGCGACAGTGGCATTTTGAGACGGCAGGTGAGTTGGTGGACAAAGCCGATGTGATCTTTGTGGAGGATCTGCAAGTCGCCAATATGATCCGCCGTTGCAAACCTAAGCTAGGTGAAGGCGGTGAGTTTTTGCCTAATGGTCAAGCGGCTAAGTCTGGGCTGAACAAAAGTTTTGCTGATGCTGGGATAGCCGGGTTTCTGAACGAAGTCCTTCCGTACAAAGCTGCAAAAGCTGGGCGGTGGGTGGTGAAGGTTAACCCGGCTGGTACATCCCAGCATTGTGCAATGTGTTTGAGCCGAGTCCCGAAAGAGCTATCCGACCGCTGGCATGACTGCCCCCACTGTAGAGCGTCTATGCCGCGAGATGTGAACTCTGCGGTGCTTATCAAAAAAGTGGGCCTGGGGCATCGGCTCACTCTAAAACGCGAAGGTCGTAAGACTGGAGAAGCCCGCCCTCTACGCCTTACAGCGTGAGGGTCGGAAGTATGTCACAGATAGCGAGTCATTTGCACCCGGAAACGGCCCTTTTTGGTCTCAGCAACTTCCTCAATTTGTAGGCGACCGCGCCCACGGATAGCAATCAAATCCTGAGGCCCGACGGTATAGCTAGCTTGGGTGATCGGCTTCCAATTCACACGGACTTCCCCCCGTTGAATTTCTTCTACCATCTTGCTGCGGGACATGCTAAATCCTGCTGATGCCACAGCGTCCAGCCGCAGGGAGGCTTCCACACTGGTGATGGATTTGGTGCGGGGGGGTTGAATCTTGAGTTGTTCAAAAGGGATCCCGTTGACCTTAACGGGCACGGTACGGACTTGAGTCAGGTTTGCCCTGAGGTACTCCACCATTTCCGGCACCACGATCGCCTGGGCCCCGGAGTCTCCCAAGACGATGACATCGCCGACTTTATCGCGGGTAATGCCGGATCCCAATAGGGCGCCCAAAAAATCACGGTGGGTAGCCGGATCAAAGAGAAAATTGCCTTGAATCTGAATTGCGGCCAACGGGATCCCATCCGGTTCAATACTCACCTCCGAGCGGGCAAGGGCTAAGCGTTGTCGTTCTGCCTGTGGATAGCCCCCCGATGCCGCTGTCTGTAACTCGGTCAACTTTTGCAGGCGGGCCTGTACCTCAGCCATTTCCGGCGGGGAGAGAAAATCGCTACAGACCACTTGCCAGGTTTTGAGGGCTTGTTCTCCCAAATCCAAGATTCGTGCCAGGGTTTCTCGGTACTCTGCATCTTGCAATAAATCGGCTCTGGGTAGCATTTTCAGTCTGTACACTTTATCTCATGCTAAGCTAGATACCCGGAATAATGGCGGGCGTAGCCAAGCGGTTAAGGCAGAGGATTGTGGTTCCTCCATCCGTGGGTTCGAATCCCATCGTCCGCCCTCAAGCAAAATAAGGGAAACCCAGTCAGGGCAAGGGCTCTAAAGGCCAATCCAACTATGGAAACCCTGACACGTGAAACCCAAAAACACTATATCTGGACCATATCTGGATAGAAAAATGGGCAACGGGGAGGGCAACCCATTCCGCAGTTTAGGGATCCCTGGTTTGTCTCTGACTTAGGATGGGGTGGGATCTGCTGGGTAACAAGTCGTATGTGGATCTGGATCCCGGATGAACTCGCAGGCGAGGTTGCAAGGCTATGTCACTCACTTGGCAAACCGACGGACAAACGTGGTTTCTCTTGCCTTCTCAACCCCGTGCTGTCGTTCACTTTTTGGGTGGAGCTTTTGTGGGAGCTGCGCCGCAATTTTTTTACAGCCGCCTGTTAGAAGAGCTGGCCCGCATGGATATGGCGATTGTTGCCACTCCCTACACCACCGATATCGATCACGCTCAGCTGGCTTTCAGTGCAGTGCAATCTTTACAGATCGGCCTGCGCAGCAAAGGTTTGGTAGGGTTGCCTCTGTTTGGTTTAGGCCATAGCCTGGGGTGTAAGTTGCAAATTCTTTCTTGTTTGATGGATCCCTCTATAGGGGGACAGCGGCAAGGGAATATTTTTTTAGCCTACAGCAACGCCGGACTCGATCAAGCCCTACCCTTACTGCGGCTATTGTTTCAGACCTGGCCCCAACAACAGGTGACAGACTTGTGGCGGATGTGGATGGGATCCTCTTCGCCGCCGATGAATTGGTGGGTGGAGTTTGAACCTTCTCCTGTGGAAACCAATCGTCTGATTGAGGAGCAGTATCCTGTCAGAAACAACCTACTGCTGGAGTTCCGACAGGATGATATCGACGATATTCCGCTGCTTTACCAACAGCTGCGTAGCAAATATCCAGGCCATACGGAATGGCAACATCTGGAAGGGGATCACCTCACCCCTCTTGGCCTCAGTTATCCCTTCCGGCCCGGCGTTGAATTCAGCCCGATTGATGCTGTGGGGCAGCTGGTTTATCAAACCCTACTGACGCCTAACCAGGCGATGATCCGTTGTATTCAGGCTTGGTTAGCGGCACAGCTGGCCTAGCTCTGCTCCCACCGAGAAAGGCTGGCTTAATCAAGCCAATTGAGGTCGGAAATTAGATCCTGAGCATAGGGAGGAGGTGCCTGAGCTTGCAGATGGAACAACATCTGCAGGGTATCGCTCATGAGAAAATAACAGGTCAAGACCCCACCCGCAGCTACGGCCACCAGGGTTCCCGCCAACATGCGCGAGAACTCCTGTCTCTGGAAAGCCTGCTCCATTAGCCGCAGCGCCCAGAACCCCAGTAAAATGACTATGGTAAGGATAATCAACACGTTATTAAGTATTGTAAAACATATTGTAAAACTATTTTAACAAGGCTGGTGCTCAACTGCCATCGCCAGAACCAGATTTGAATCTAAAGAACGGCTTAGAATGGCTTTGACTTCCCTGCTGCATGACTCCGTGCCAGTCTATCGACGTGCCCAGCGTGCTTGGGTTTGTAGCCCTTTTCGAGTGGCTCTCCTACAGGCGATGCAATTTCAAGGGATCCCTTTGGGAAAGATTTCGGGGTTGGCGGGTGTGCAGGCGGGATATACGCAGCGCCCTTTGCCGGAAATGCTTGCAGATCAAGAGTTGATGTGGCTGATTCAGGTGGGTCTGTTGCGACGGGAGGTAGATGGACAGGGCATTACCGATAGCTATCGTCTAGCACCCCTGGGTCGGCAATTGTTGCAGGATCTAGAAAAAGGTGAAATTCCTGAAGGGATCCCGGCAAGCTGGATAGATCACTTGCAAAATCTTTTGACCCGGTGGCATTTGCTTCCTTAAAGATCCCCTACAGTAGATCTAATTTGCTCAAAGCTCTGGAGGTGTGGTATGCCACCACAGCCAAGACCCGCTCGTGTGACCGGATCCCTGGCCTGCCAACGCCCACTCCAAACCTCGTTGCAGCAGCGCAGCCAAGCGATTAACCGACGCAGCAAACCCATCCACCACAAAACTCACTTGCTCTACCGGCGCAATTTGCCCCTTTACCTACGCAACCTGCTTTCCCAATACCGTACTAGCTTTATTTACAACCTCAAGGCCAAACCCGTGAGCAGAGTTCGCTAGGGATCCCGAAAACCAATCCCGAAGGATTTCCAATGGATGGGACGGGCACAAAGTTGAACTCGCTGAGTGAGGAATACCGTCATGGGTTGGCATCCACAGTTACAAGCCGATCTGGCCCAGGTGTATACAGCCTTTCACCTGCCCGGCTTGGCGGTGGCGGTGTTAGCCGATGGGGAGGTGTATCCATTTGAATTTGGCTATCGCAATCATCAGGAGCCCTTTACCCTCGATACCCTCTGTTTGGTGGCTTCCGTTAGCAAGTCATTCACGGCGACCTTAGCCGGGATCCTTGTGGATCAGGGACAGGTGGAGTGGGAAAAACCGGTACGCCACTACTGGCCAGAGCTGCAACTGATGGATGAACAGGCCACCCAGTCCATGACCCTGACGGATATGCTCTGCCACCGCACGGGCTTACCCTCCCACGAGAATCTGCTGGCAGAGGGGGTGGGACGCGAGTTACCTGATCGAGGGCGTGAGTACCGACGGCAACTGCTCAAGCGTTTGGCCTATTTTGAACCTGCTCAAGCCTTCCGCACCCAATTTCAGTATCAAGATCTCGTGTTTTCCGGCGCGGGAGCCATCCTAGAAGAGGTCACCAACCGTCGGTACGAAGACTTAATCCAGGAGTACTGCTTGGATCCTTTGGGGATGGCCGATAGCACCTTTTCCCGTCCAGCCGCTTTGGCTACCGGACGTTTGGCCCAGGGCTATGGCTGGGTAGACGGGCAGATTCAGCCTATTCCCCACTGCGATACCCGTTACATTGCCCCTTCAGCAGGGCTCTATAGCACCGCAAATGACCTGATGCGTTGGCTTCAATTTCATCTCCATGGCGGTAGTATCGGGGGAAATCCCCTGATTTCCGAAGCCTCATTGCGCTGGATCCATCGCCCTCACATGGCCATTGGGGCACAGGTTTCACTGGTGGGTGGGGGGTTGGCCACCTATGGCCTGGGTTGGGTTCAAAGCAGCATCGGCTCGGAACTGATGCTTTCCCATGGCGGATCCTTTAATGGCTACCGCACCACAGTGGCGTTCATCCCAGCGCGAGGCTTTGGGGTGGCCGTTCTAACCAACCTCAATGTCAGCAATGCCAACACAATCGGTGCTTTGGTGGTGATGGATCGGTTGCTAGGGCAGGTGCAGGTGGAAACTCGAATTGCCTACGGAAAACAGGTGGCAGAAGGATTTGCCCGACAGGCAGCCGCAGCAGAACAAGCCTTTTGGGCGGGCCGGGATCCCAACGCTCTACCCCAACATCCCTTAGCGAACTACCTGGGTCAGTTTCATCACCCTGGCTACGGCACCTTCACCATTTCTCTGGGCGAGGGTCGCCTCTGGCAAACCTATGATCAGCGCACCTACCCCTTGGATCCCTACAACGGCGAAACCTTCAGCACGCGTTTCCAATCCACAGAAAATCGCCTCTTGCACCTCTCCCTCACCTTTGAAACCGATGCCAAGGGACAGGTGGTGGCAGTTCGGATCCCCATCGTGGAGGATATTTCACCCCCAAGATTTGTTCGCGTGGCTTGATTAGCAAACTTGAAGCTCAAAAAAAGGGATCCCCTAGCCAAATCAAGAGATCTGGTATAGAGCTAAAGTGGAGATCAGCTCTATGGCTGTTCCACTATTTTGCTATCTTTAGACCTGAAGATTTCCCAGAAAACATGAAGCAGTTTGCAAGTGGGATACAGCAGAAGGAGGGCTAGAACCTGCCAATGATCTCCACTCAAAATGACCTCAATTGGACAACGACAAAATACTGCCCAGAAGGCCACTATAGAAATTAAGGGAGTCAAAGCAGACGCGATCGACTTTAAATGTCGATACCTCCAGCACTGCGAGAACCTATCTATCCCCCAAGACATCAGATCAAAAAAAAGAAGACCAAAAAACAAATAAAGGATGAAGATAGGAACTTGAGGATATCCTACTGTCCAAAGGAAAAAACCTCCAGCCAAAACAGAAACTGATGTGATCAGGGCTTTTTCAACGAGCTTGACCAAAAGACTGGTCGAAGTGTTTTTCTGGGTTTCATTCTTCTCTGACAAGGCACCTACCATTTTTCACTTTCCTTAGCTGCGATTGTGATTTGTATCCACAAAATACTTGGAACCAGCAGTCTAAAAGCCTGAAAACACGTCGTGACAGACGCCGGTTACAAATCCCCACATGCCAGTTGAGCAGACTGAGTAGTAAAAGTCTTGGAAATTAAACGGTCGTTGGTAATAAATACAGTCAGAGGCATATCTCACTCCTCCAACAACACATCCCCCAGCCGCTCCGATAAGTGGAGCATTAGATCTATTTGCATTAATTGTGTCTAGCCTGGATGTGTCAGTTGGTGGGACTGATAATTCAGAAGCAAGAACATCTTCCTGAAAACCTGGTGCAAAAGCTACGGGGTTGCTTACATCCGCACAACTGGATCCGAATACAACTAAAGCACTGACACAAACTGCTTGACCCCGTATCTGCTTAAGGGAGAGAGGTCGTGGAGACATTAGTGTTCTCCTTGACACCATAGTTGAGAAATAATCTCAAGAGAAGGCTACCAACATGAGAGCGAAAAGTTCAAGTTAAATTTACAAAAGTTAGCAAACTTGAAGATCAAAAAAAGGGATCCCCCAACCAAGTCAAGGGATCCCGTCTAATTAGTTAGTAACCGGTTAAGGTGCGCTAGCCAAACTGTGAGGCCGTCGAGGCGATCACAAAGGCCGCGTAGGTGAGAACATAACCCACTGTGAAGTGAGCCAGGCCCACCAAACGACCTTGCACAATCGACATAGCCACCGGCTTATCTTTCCAGCGGATCAGCTTGGCCAAGGGGGTACGCTCATGCGCCCACACCAAGGTTTCGATCAGCTCTTGCCAGTAACCACGCCAGGAGATCAAGAACATGAACCCAGTAGCCCACACCAAGTGGCCGAACAGGAACATCCAAGCCCAAACCGCCAGGTTATTCATCCCGTAGGGGTTGTAGCCGTTGATCAACTGAGCAGAGTTCGCCCAGAGGTAATCCCGCAGCCAACCCATCAGGTAGGTGGAGTTCTCGTTGAACTGGGCCGTGTTACCGCTCCAGACGCCGAGCTGTTTCCAGTGCCAGTAGAAGGTGACCCAGCCGATGGTGTTCAGCATCCAGAACATAGCCAGATAGAAGGCATCCCACGCGGAGATATCGCAGGTGCCACCCCGACCGGGGCCATCGCAGGGGAAACTGTAACCGAAGTCCTTCTTGTCGGGCATCAGCTTGGAACCGCGTGCATCCAACGCACCCTTGACCAAGATCAAGGTGGTGGTGTGCAGACCCAAGGCAATAGCGTGGTGAACCAAGAAGTCGCCAGGGCCAATCGGTAGGAACAAGGATCCATTCGGGTCGTTGATGGCCGACAACCAACCGGGCAGCCATACGTTACCGTAATTGGGCCAAGCAGTGGAGGCGATGCTGTCGGGGTTGGCCAACAACACATCCATGCCGTAGATCAACTTGCCATGAGAAGCCTGGATGAACTGAGCAAACAACGGCTCGATCAAAATTTGCTTCTCCGGCGTGCCGAAGGCTTGCATGACATCGTTGTGGACGTACAGCCCCAAGGTGTGGAAGCCCAAGAACAGCGACACCCAGCTCAGGTGGGAGATGATCGCTTCCTTGTGATCCAGTACCCGCGCCAGCACATTGTCCTTGTTGGCTTCAGGGTTGTAATCCCGTACCAAGAAGATCGCCCCGTGGGCAAAGGCCCCCACCATCAAGAATCCAGCAATGTACTGGTGATGGGTGTAGAGCGCCGCCTCCGTGGTGTGATCCAAGGACATGAACACGTAGGGGTTGAGGGAGTACATGTGCTGTGCCACCAGCGAGGTCACCACCCCCAAGCAGGCCAAGTGCCAGCCCAACTGGAAGTGCAGAGACTCGTTGTAGGTGTCGTAGATGCCCTCATGGCCACGGCCCAACAAGCCCCCAAACGGAGTGCCCTTAGGCGGATTGTGAGCCGCCATGATCTCCCGCATCGAGTGGCCAATGCCCCAGTTGGTGCGGTACATATGACCGGCGACGATGAAAATCACCGCAATGGCCAGATGGTGGTGGGCCATATCCGTCAGCCACAAGGACTGGGTGTTCGGGTCGAAGCCACCCAAGAAGGTGAGAATGGCGGTACCCGACCCTTCCGCCGTACCCCAGGCATGGCTGGTAGTATCGGGGTTCTGGGCATAGACCCCCCAGTTGAGGGTGAAGAAAGGCTTCAGACCCGCTGGGTGGGGCAGAGTGGTGAGGAAGTTATCCCAACCCACATGCTGACCGCGAGATTCAGGGATGGCGACGTGGACCAGGTGACCCGTCCAGGCCAGAGAACTGACCCCGAACAACCCTGCCAGGTGGTGGTTGAGCCGGGATTCAGCATTCTTAAACCAACTCAAGCTGGGACGGAAACGGGGCTGTAGGTGCAACCAACCGGCAAACAGCAGGGTGGCCGCAAACAGCAGCAAACCGACGGCACCGGCATACAGATCGCCATTGGTGCGCAAGCCGATGGTGTTGAACCAGTAGTAGAGACCGGAGTAGGCCGCATTGACGGGGCCACCGCCTCCGGGTTGGGTAAAGGCCTCTACGGCTGCCTTACCAAACTGGGGATCCCAGATGGCATGGGCGATGGGGGTAACCCCACTGGGGTTGGCTACCCATTGTTCGTAGTTGCCTTGCCAGGCGATGTGAAAGACGTTGCCAGACGCCCACAGGAAGATGATCGCCAGATGGCCGAAGTGGGTCGCAAACAGCTTTTGGTAAAGCCGCTCCTCCGTCATGCCATCGTGGGTTTCAAAGTCGTGAGCGGTGGCGATGCCATACCACAAACGACGCGTGGTGGGGTCGCTGGCAAGGTCTTGGCTGAACTGTGGAAAACGAGTTGCAGTTGCCATTGTTCAATTTCCTCCTTGCCTTAGCCGAGTGCGCCGAACCGTGCCAGGAAGAACGCCCACGTGGTGACGATCCCTCCTAACAGGTAGTGGGCCACACCGACCGCCCGACCCTGAATGATGCTCAGAGCACGGGGCTGAATGGCCGGAGCGACTTTCAGCTTGTTGTGGGCCCAGACGATGGACTCGATCAGCTCTTGCCAGTAGCCGCGGCCACTAAACAGGAACATCAAGCTGAAGGCCCACACAAAGTGAGCGCCCAAGAAGAGCAATCCATAGGCCGACAGAGCCGAGCCATAGGAGTTGATCACCTGAACTGCTTGGGCCCACAGGAAGTCCCGCAGCCAGCCGTTGATGTTGACCGAACTGGCCGCAAAGTTGCCGCCGGTAATATGGTCAATCGTGCCATCGGCGTTAACGGTGCCCCAGATATCGCTCTGCATTTTCCAGCTGAAGTGGAAGATGACGATGGAAATGCAGTTGTACATCCAGAACAAACCTAGGAACACATGATCCCAGCCGGAAACTTGACAGGTGCCACCCCGACCCGGGCCATCGCAGGGGAAGCGGAAGCCCAGCTTGCCTTTGTCTGGAATCAGACGGGAGGAGCGGGCAAACAGCACACCCTTGAGCAAAATCAACACCGTGATGTGGATGGTCATGGCGTGGATGTGGTGCACCATGAAGTCCGCCGTGCCCAACACCATCGGCATCATGGAAACCTTGCCCCCGATGGCAACAATGTCACCCCCGAAGATCGGACTTACCGATGCACCGGCGTAGGGCGCTGTGCTGGCGATGGCGTTGGTGTGTAGCGACTGAATCCACTGGGCAAAGATCGGCTGCAGCTGAATGCCCGTATCGGAGAACATATCCTGCGGACGACCGAAGGCTTGCATGGTGTCGTTGTGGACGTAGAAACCAAAGGCATGGAAACCCAAGAACAGACACACCCAGTTCAGGTGGCTGATGATGGCATCCCGATGGCGCAGCACGCGATCCAAAACGTTATTGCGGTTCACTGCCGGGTCGTAATCCCGCACAAAGTAGATGGCCCCGTGGGCGGCACCACCGACCACAAAGAAGCCGCCCAACCACATATGGTGGGTGAACAGCGAAATTTGGGTGGCGTAGTCAATCCCCATGTAAGGGTAGGGGTTCATGGCGTACATGTGCTGGGCCACGATGATGCTCAGGGATCCCACCATGGCCAGGTTGATGGCCAGTTGGGCATGCCAAGAGGTGGTGAGCACTTCATACAGCCCTTTGTGGCCTTCACCGGTGAAGGGGCCTTTGTGGGCCTCCAGGATCTCCTTCATGGAATGGCCGATGCCCCAGTTGGTTCGGTACATGTGACCGGCCACGATGAAGAGCACGGCAATCGCTAGATGGTGGTGAGCCTGATCCGTCAGCCAGAGGGCACCGTTTTGCGGATCCAAGCCCCCCTTGAAGGTGAGGAACTCAGCGTATTTGCCCCAATCCAAGGTGAAGAAAGGCACCACCCCGCTGAAGATGCCCCAATCGACGCTGGGGAACATTTCCTTCATCAAGGCCGGGTTGAGGATGAACTCATGGGGCAGAGGCACTTGGTCAACCGGCACGCCCGCATCCAACATTTTGTTGATGGGAATGGAAACGTGAATTTGGTGACCGGCCCAAGCCAATGAACCCAACCCCAGCAAACCCGCCAAGTGGTGGTTCATCATCGATTCCACATTCTGGAACCACTCCAGCTTGGGAGCGCGCTTGTGATAGTGGAACCAACCGGCAAACAGGCACAAGCCAGCCATCACCAAACCACCGATAGCGGTGCAGAGGAGTTGAAACTCGTTGGTGATGCCACCGGCCCGCCAGAGGTGGAAAAGACCGGAGGTAATGCGGATCCCTTCAAAGCCGCCACCCACATCCCCGTTCAGAATTTCCTGACCAAAAATAGGCCAGACAACCTGGGCGCTGGGCTTGATGTTGACCGGATCCGCCACCCAAGCGGAATAGTTGGAGAACTGAGCTCCGTGGTAGTACATGCCGCTCAGCCAGACAAAGACCACCGCCAGGTGGCCAAAGTGAGCGGAAAAGATCTTACGAGAGACGTCTTCTAAGTCGCTGGTGTGACTATCGAAGTCATGAGCAAGAGCATGGAGGTTCCAGATCCAGGTCGTGGTCTTGGGTCCACGCGACAGGCTGCGATCGAAGTGTCCCGGCTTGGCCCATTTCTCAAAGGAAGTGGGAACCGGATCCACGTCAACCGACACCTTGACCTTTGGCTCTCGCTCCTTTGGCGTAGTTGTCATCAAGAACTCCTCTCTTGCGACAAGGAACGAAGCATTCCTGCCCGTCGGCAGCCGTGAAGCTCGGGGAATTTCCCCAGGGCAGGACTTACAAGGCATTATAGGGCAGCGTTTGGTAGCGCCTGGATGCTTCACAATAATTAAACCAGGGATCCCTTGCCCCATCAGGATTACGGCAAGCTTATGATCCCTTTTTCGATCATGATTGTGAATATATGTAACAGATTTTCAGCCGGTTTAGAGAAAGTAAGAGCTGGCCAAGAACGAGTGTCCGATTGGGCAATGTGCCTAAAGGGATCCCCTGGATGGGGATATTTATGGTAGAAACCTGTCAACCCTTTGCTGGAAGCTCTCCCATGACCCTAGAAATTCCCCGTCGCCAATACGTGAGTAACTACGGCCCCACCGTGGGGGATCGGGTGCGCTTGGCGGATACGGAGTTGATCATTGAGGTGGAGCAGGATCTCACCACCTACGGGGAAGAGATCAAGTTTGGGGGTGGCAAAACGATTCGGGATGGCATGGGGCAATCGCCAACAGCCACCCGGGCGGGGGGAGCACTGGACTTGGTGATCACCAACGCTCTGATCCTGGATTGGTGGGGCATTGTTAAGGCGGATATCGGCATTCGAGATGGCTATATCGTCGGCATCGGCAAAGCCGGAAACCCCAATATCCAATCAGGGGTGACACCGGGCATGGTGGTGGGTGCTGCTACAGAAGCTATTGCCGGTGAGAATCTCATCCTGACGGCAGGGGGGATCGATACCCATGTGCACTTTATCTGTCCACAACTGTGTGAGTTTGCCATTGCTTCCGGCTTGACCACCCTCTTGGGAGGTGGAACCGGGCCTGCTACTGGCACCAATGCCACCACCTGCACGCCGGGATCCTGGAATTTGGGCAAAATGCTCCAGGCAGCAGAGGGATTTCCCCTCAATCTGGGCTTTTTTGGCAAGGGGAATGCCGCTTTCCCAGAAGCTTTACGGGAACAGATCGAAGCAGGGGCCTGTGGCCTCAAGATCCATGAAGACTGGGGATCCACCCCGGCGGTGATCGACAGCTGCCTACAGGTGAGCGATGAATACGACGTGCAAACCCTCATCCACACCGACACCTTAAATGAATCCGCCTTTGTGGAGGACACCATCGCCGCCATCAATGGCCGCACCATTCATACCTTTCATACCGAAGGGGCTGGCGGTGGACATGCGCCCGATATCATCCGCATTGCCTCTGAGCCGAATGTGTTGCCCAGTTCCACCAATCCGACTCGCCCGTTTACCCGCAACACCATCGAAGAACATTTAGACATGTTGATGGTCTGCCATCACCTCAGCAAGAATGTGCCGGAGGATATCGCCTTTGCCGAAAGCCGCATTCGCCCCCAAACCATTGCCGCCGAAGACATTTTGCATGACATGGGGGTATTCAGCATTATCTCTTCTGACTCCCAGGCCATGGGCCGGGTTGGAGAAGTGATCATCCGCACCTGGCAGACCGCCCACAAGATGAAAGTGCAACGGGGATCCCTGCCGCAGGACAGTGCCCGCAACGACAATTACCGAGCCAAGCGCTACGTTGCCAAGTACACCATCTGTCCTGCCCTTGCTCAGGGGCTGAGCCATGTAATCGGATCGGTGGAGGTGGGGAAGCTGGCGGATCTGTGCTTGTGGAAACCGGCGTTTTTTGGGGTGAAGCCGGAGTTGGTTTTGAAGGGGGGGCTGATTGCCTATGCCCAAATGGGGGATCCGAATGCTTCGATTCCAACGCCGCAACCGGTTTATCCCCGCCCGATGTTTGGTAGCTTTGGCCGCGCCCTAACCCAGACCAGTCTGTTGTTTGTTTCCCAAGCGGCCCTGGACAAGGGGATCCCGCAACAACTGGGGATCCAACGTCCGGTGGTGGCTGTCAAAAATTGCCGTGAAATCAGCAAAGCAGACCTGAAATTGAATACCAGCACTCCCCATATCGAGGTCAACCCGGAAACCTATGAAGTACGGGCGGATGGAGAATTGCTCACCTGTGAACCAGCGGAGGTATTGCCCATGGCACAACGGTACTTCTTGTTTTGAGCTTTAACCGCAAGCAGCCCCGCGCTCTACCTGTTAGGGTGAGCGTCCAGGAGTATGTTACTGCGGTTCTCCGAGCCTGTCGTTATATATTTGGCAAACTATCCTGAAGAGACAGGCGCAACAGAGTTCTAAAACTTCTTCCAATGGGATCCATAGGAGAATCTGTGGCTTGATCAATCGGGGTAAGGGCTATTATTCGTAGCGATGTGGGAGGGATGGCACAACTCAGTGGCTCTGCTGGCCACTCGGCACGGCAAAGAGACCGTCATTGGCCCTCTTTTGCACCAGCACTTGGGCATCCGCGTTGAGGTGGTAGACCTTGATACCGACCAATTTGGCACTTTCTCCCGGGAACGGCCTCGACCTGGGGATCCTTTGGCCACCTTACGCCTGAAGATTGAATCCGCGCTGAAGCTGAAGGATGCGCCCTTGGGCCTAGCGAGTGAGGGATCCTTTGGCCCCCATCCTCAGCTTCCCTGGCTGGCCTGGAATCAGGAGTGGGTGATGTTGAAGGATCAAGCACAGGGGTTGGAGCTGGTGGGCTGGGCCGAGAGCAGCCAAACCAACTTTAGCCATCGCCATGTGACCACAATGGCGGAAGCCTTGGCTTTTGCTCAGCAGGTGGGTTTCCCAGAGCACGGTTTGATCGCCCTCGACGATCCGCAGCACCCGCAGGTGATCCACAAAGGGATCCAGGATGAGGATACCCTCCGAGCTGTGTTCAATGAGCTGAATACACGGGGTCAGGGGGTTCATTTGGAAACCGATATGCGGGCCATGTGCAATCCTTCTCGTTTACAGGTGATCGCCGCCGCCACCCAAAATTTGATCGCTAGAGCCCAAAGCCTTTGTCCTGCCTGTGGAACCCCCGGTTATTGGCGGATTCGCTCCTTGTCTGGTCTGCCCTGTGGCGACTGTGGTGCTCCCACACCATTACCCAAAGCCTGGGTGTATGGGTGTTTGCGCTGCCACCATAGCCATCAGGAGCCTGTCCGGGATCCCTGGGCTGATCCGGCCCAATGTGCGTTTTGTAATCCTTGAAATGTTGTCTTGGCAATCCAGTAGGAATCGGTTGTGTATGTCCTGGGTATCCCTAAGTGAGCGGCAGTTCCATCGGCTGCGTTGGGCGTTAACAGTGGCTTGGCTGCTGTTGATCGGGTCTCTGGTGGTGGATCCGATTTCCCCCCGTCTGACGGATGCCCAAACTGGGATCCCTGGGTTGCGGGTGGATCTGGAGCGCTGTGTACCGGTACAGGGGCAGTGTGTGGCGTTGGGATCCGCTCATTACTATCTGGGGGCGCCAATTTTTTGGGGTTTGGTGGTGCCTAGCGCCATTTTGATTCTGTTGATCTTTGGGCATGATCTGTGGCGACGCATATGCCCACTGTCATTCGTGTCTCAGATCCCGCGTGCCCTCGGGATTCAACGCAAAGTGACCAAGGGCAAACGGGCAGAAGTTCCCCGCGTGAATGCCGAATCTTGGCTGGGGAAAAACTATTTATATGTGCAATTGGGCTGGTTTTTCCTGGGGCTCAATGCCCGCTTGTTGGGGATCAATAACGACCGCAGGTTGCTTTTGGGTTGGCTGCTCATTACCCTGGCTGCTGCCATCACGGTTGGGTTTCTCTATGGGGGCAAAAGCTGGTGCAATTATTTTTGTCCGATGGCTCCGGTGCAAAAAATCTACGGTGAACCCAGAGCTTTGCTGGCTCAACCGGCCCACACCAGCGATAGCAAAATTACCCAGTCCATGTGTCGCAGTGTGGAACCCGATGGCAGCGAAAAAAGTGCCTGTGTTGCCTGCCAAAGTCCATGTATCGATATTGATGCGGAGCGCACCTACTGGCAGGGGATTGAACAACCCCAACAGCAACTGTTGTACTACGGCTATGTGGGCTTAGTGGTGGGCTACTTTGTCTACTACTATCTCTATGCAGGTAACTGGGACTATTACCTGTCGGGAATTTGGGCTTACGAGCCGGGGGGGCTGGAGCGGTGGTGGAATCCTGGTTGGTACATTGCGGGCAGGGTGATTCCGGTGCCCAAAATTGTGGCTGTGCCCATCACGTTAGGACTTTTCACCTGGGCGGGCTGGAGCTGGGGCCGTCAACTGGAACGCTGGGCCCAAACCCGCTGGGGATCCCGGTTAGACCCCATTGAAATTCGCCATCGCCTCTACAGTCTTTGCACCTTTTTGATCTTTAACTTTTTCTTTGTGTTTGCCGGACGCTCCTGGTTGGCAATGTTGCCCAGCTGGGTTCAGTGGGGATGGGAATTCTTGATTTTGGCGGGTAGCAGTTTTTGGCTTTATCGCACTTGGCCGCGTCATCCGGATCAATACAGTCGAGAAGGATTGGCTACCCGCCTGCGGAAACAATTGGCCAAATTCCAGTTCAACTGGCCCAAGGTGTTGGAAGGGCGAAATCTCTCAGATTTAAGTAGCGACGAGATCTATGTGCTGGCCAAGGTGTTGCCAGGATTTACCCAGGAAAAACGCCTGGAAGCCTACAAAGAGGTGCTCAGAGAAGCCCTAGACGAGGGCTATGTCAACAGCAGCAGCAGCCTGAAGGTGTTGGCTCAGCTGCGACAACAACTGGACATCAGCGATGACGATCACCAAGACCTCCTGCTGGAGTTGGGAGTGGAGGATCCCAGTTTGATGGATCCCAGTCGTCTTCATAGCCTGGAAAACTCGGTGCGCCTCTCAGGGTATCGCCGCGCTCTAGAGCGAATGCTCACGCTGCAAAGCCAACAGTCTTTGGAGGAGCTGATCCGCCGGGATCCCGAGTCTGTTCAGCAATTGCGGCAGGAATATCGCATCACCCCAGAGGAGGAAGCCGAGCTCGTCGGCGGGCTGGATCGACAGGCGGAACGTTGGCAGCGGGCGGAACACCTGCTTACCCAATTGCAAAATCTGATCCAACGGTTTCATGCCCTCAACCAACCGCTGCTGCTGCGGCAAACCTTGGTCCTGAACCTGCTGCGGGCCAGTGTCAAGCAAAAAAAACGCCTGCTGGTGCGTGCCCTGTTGGAGATGATGGAGAGCAACCCCGATTTCGACCTCAATCTGCGCATGGCCCAAGCCCTAGCAGAACTCTCGCCTGCGGTGTTGCCGGAGGTGCTGGATAACCCGACCGCCGCTTGGGCTAGCCGTCTGCCCTACTCCCTCCTGAAAACCCTACGGGCTCCTGGCTCCAATTCCCCTGCCTGTGCGCTAGATCTCTCCACAGAGACCATCACCGGCCATCTGCAGGCCCTCCTAGCCGAAAGCAACCCGATCATCCAGGCGATTAGTCTCTATCTGTTGCACACCCTGGATCCCGCTCAACTCCCCGATTCACTGCCGGCCCCTTCCCATCCCCTGGTCACAACAACAGCGCAGATCCTTCAAGCCCACCCCAAGGGATCCCTGGCCCTTTCCCAATTGCCTGACCTAGAAAAGCTGACTTACCTGTTTAACAGCCAACTGTTTGCCGGGATCCACACCCAAACGCTGCTGGAATTAGAAGCTATTGCCTATTTCAAGATCTTTCAGGCTCAAGACATCATCTCGGATGAGGGGGATACCTGTCGGGAACTCTTGATTTTGATCGAGGGCAAAGCAGAGGTCGAAACCTACGAACGTGGTCATCAGGTCATTTCCAGCCTGCTCCCCGGCCAAATTTTGGATGAGCTAGAGGTACTCTCCCACGGGAGACAATCAGGGCGCATTACGGCCACCCACAGTCCCACCCGCCTGCTGGCCATTGCCGTCGATGATCTCGACCGTATTCTCGAACGGGATCCCGATTTGTCTCGTCGCATTCTGGAATGGGAAAGCCGCCGCTTACAACAGTTGCTACACGGTCCTTAGGACAGCGTCCTAAGCAAGGATTCCACTTGTTTAAATGAACATGTCGTCAGCCTTGCCCATCCGCTCAAGACTCGCCTCATCCTACCGGGATCCCTGGAGCGGAGGTGCTGTAGACCCACGCTAGGATTGCGTAGCTCGGGAGCTAGCAATATGCATTTGCAGCCTCATGCTTAAAGAGACGACCCCCTCACTCCCTCAAGACAAGCGCTAAGATCACGTACATCTGCAACCGGATTTCCTGATGGATACCGAACTGCTTGTTCCAATCCCAAATGTTGAGGATCTTGTCACTGAGGATGATACCCCGGTGGATAATTTTGCTTCGGAAAAACAGCAGCGTCTCCTAACAGGGGTTCTCTACAGTGCGTGGCGCAACAAGACTTTTTTGGCAGCAGCTAATGTTGGTATTTACACCACCATCGGGCGGCCTCCGATTGTGCCCGATGTCTTTCTGAGTTTGGATGTTACCGTCCCTGACCAGTGGTGGGAAAAGCAAAACCGTTGTTATTTGCTATGGCAATTTGACAAGCCACCGGATGTGGTGATTGAGATTGTGTCTAACCGGGAGGGTAATGAGCTGGAAAGCAAGCTGAATCGCTATGAGCAGATGCGAGTCAGCTATTACGTGGTCTTTGACCCCAATCATGAATTGGGTTCGGATGAGTTGCGAATTTTTGAACTGCGGGGTCGGCATTACCTGGAAATGACCGAAACTTGGTTGGAACAGGTGGATCTGGGGCTGACAGTGTGGGAGGGGATTTTTGAGGCCAAACAAGCCCGTTGGCTGCGCTGGTGCGATGCGCAAGGCAACTTACTGCTGACTGGAGATGAGCAAGCAGATCTGGAGCGAGAGAGAACCCGTCAGGAACGCCAACGAGCGGAGCAGGAACATCAAAGAGCGGAGCAGGAACGTCAACGAGCTGAACGTCTTGCGGAAAGATTGCGTGCTTTGGGGCAGGATCCTGATCTGGAGTTTTAGCACAAACACAAATTGTTCGTGCTAACCCGAAAGTGGAGTACAACAACAGTACAGGTGGCTATCTTCAGGGGTGGACCTAGGGAGAGTCTTTGAGGATACCCTTCGGCACTAGGCTCAAAAAGAGTGTTGCTGCTGGAGTAACCGCTCAACTTGGATTCCCGAGCGGCCCTGGACAATGGGATCCCGCAACAGCTGGGGATCCAACGTCCGGCGGTGGCTGTCAAAAATTGCCGCGAAATCAGCAAAGATGCGCAAGGTGCTGCGCCGGGGCAACTTTACCAGTCAAGGTAAACTACCCGACGCTGACCCTAGCGGATACAGCGCGGGCTTTCAGTAGCCCTCCAGTTATCTGGCAAGATAACCAGGAACCTCCAGGACGGTTTACAAGCGCCCCGATTGCTTGGTCGCGCCAGCGGTGCGGAGCACGAATGTTCTTGGCCCCGTTGAAATCCGCATCCCCATGCCAACCACAATGCCCACACTGGAACTGCTTACCCTTCCGGTGGCGCTCCGCGCCGTGCGGAGCACGATACGACTGGTCGGGATCAGGATGAATGTGCAGGCAGCGGTGACACATTTGGCTGGTGTAGGCCGGGTTCACCAGAACCAGCTTCACGCCTTCTTTCAGACACTTGTAGGTCAAGAATTGCCTCAACTGGTGGAACGCCCAGCTATTGCTACGTCTCCTCTCAGTCCTGGAGCGGGGCAGTTGGTTGGTGCGTTCCCGGATCCCGGTCAAATCTTTCAGTGCAACACTGGCAGAAAGGGCTTCGGCGGTTGCAACAATGACCCTCCGGGTCGTCCGGAGGACGATCCGTTTGGAAACATTGTGGTTGACCCAACTTTGGAACCGACGCTCGTGCTCCGCACCGCTGACGCGACCGTGCTCCGCACCGCTGACGCGACCGTGCTCCGCACCGCTGACGCGACCGTGCTCCGCACCGCTGACGCGACCGTGCTCCGCACCGCTGACGCGACCGTGCTCCGCACCGCTGACGCGACCGTGCTC
>NZ_JAFIRA010000048.1:0-4958 GCF_022848905.1 Thermostichus vulcanus str. 'Rupite' | reverse complement strand
CGTGCTCCGCACCGCTGACGCGACCGTGCTCCGCACCGCTGACGCGACCGTGCTCCGCACCGCTGACGCGACCGTGCTCCGCACCGCTGACGCGACCGTGCTCCGCACCGCTGACGCGACCGTGCTCCGCACCGCTGACGCGACTGAGCATCCCCCGCTGGTAGTTACCAATGGCCAATTCAAAGCGCTCACGTCCCTCCACGGTTGTCAAGGAAACCGTCCAGTCCTTCTCCCGGAAAGAGAAAATCCGAGCGTCGTAGGTCACAAATCCAGCTTTGAACGCCTTGACAGGACGATTCTTTTGTTTGGCAACCTTGCGAGAGCCCGCCACTCGACGGCACACCTGTTGAGCCAAGTTGCTCGACAGACCAAAGCGGTCGCGCAGCGTTTTGAAATGGGTTAGGGGCACCACCGTTGGTGTAGCAAATCTGCGTTCACTTTCGGGATGCAGAGGATGAAAGAGCTGTAGACAATTTAATAGCCAAAATTAATAGCCAAAATCTCCTTTGAAGAAGAACCGGGCTGTATGAAAAAAAAGGGGGCTCACCCAAAGCAGACTATCCACCCGATCCAAAATGCCGCCATGTCCGGGTAACAACTCACCGAAATCTTTAATGCCCAAATCTCGTTTGAACGCACTCATCACCAAATCCCCTACTTGCCCACCGATTCCCACCAACAGTCCGGTGATCCCCACTAGCCAAACTGGAAAATGGGGAAAGGCAATCGGCCAGTTCAAATAGGCCAGAACCAAACTGGAAACCAAGGCCATCAGGGATCCCTTAATCGTCTTTTTGGGAGAAAGGCGTGTCCAAGGGGTTTTCCCCATCCCTAACGCCTCGGTCAATGTTTCCAGCATCATATTCAGTCTCTGCCCGCTTCTCCCTACTTTAGGCAGCTGGAAGCCTGTTACCCACTCGAGGAACGCAATGGTGGGGACTTACCTAGATGGGGGAGTGCGGAAAACCGTGTTCTTCGATACGAGTGATCCAAATTACAGACAAGTCTTGTAAAATAAGAGGTTACGAAGGTATCGACTCCGTCAGCGCGGATTCCCTCACTCCCCAAACCTAAGACCTGACCCAAGGATTGACCTATGACGCTGGTTGCACTGTTTATTTTTGTGATGTATCTGATCGTCTCCAACCTGAATGCTCAAGCAGAGCGATAAGCTCTCTGTCTACAATTCAAGCCCTGTGTAAACTCACTTTCCTTCAGTGAGGATCGCCAGCAACTCCGATAGGTGCTCAATGAGATGGGTATGGGGCTCCTTGGCCAGCTCTTTAGCAGCATGGGATCCACTCGTAACACCGAGCACATAACGGCATCCGGCACGGGATCCCTGTTGCAAATCAGAGGGAGTATCACCCACTTTGGCCACCTGACTCACCTGATCTACCCCAGTACGGCGCATCGCCTCAAAGATCATATCGGGATGGGGGCGACCGTTGGCCACTTCATCGCTCGTGACACTGGCATCGATTAGGCCCTGTTCCAGCCAGCCCAACCGTTGCAGCAAAACATCCGCTGTCGCTCGGTCAAAACCTGTATCCAGGGCAACGCGGATCCCCTGTTTTTTTAAGGCCGTGAAGGTTTCCGAAGCTCCAGGGGCTTCTTGTAAGTCGGGATCCGTCTGGTAAAAGCGAATCATGGCTTGCAGGTAGAGGCTGTGAACTTTGTCCACCAGTTCCGGGGTTACGAAAAGCAGCGTAAAGCCCCCGGTTTCTAACCGGGGGATATAAGCGCACAGGCTGAATTTATTCAGCAACAGAAATAGTACATACAATAGTCCCCATGAAACGGGTCACCACGACACTCAAGCTCAAGTTTCTTGACCTCAATGCGGTCAAAGCAGAGATGTTTGCCCAGACGGTTTGTGCGACAACCGCACTGGCAAACGAACTGCTCCGCATCAGTCCAAAGGAACGAAAAGCATTAACAACCGCCAAAGTGGTGACACCACTCAAGTCGGCCCTCTCCAACCAAGTGATTCGTGTCCTGAAGGGGAAAGCCGGCCAGCGGGTCAAGCACTTCAAAGTGTTCTGGCCAGAGGTCAACAACCAAAACTGGAAGCTGCACAAAGTAGGTAGCACCTACTCAGTGAGCTTCCCCACGATTCAGGGTGACAAGCGGGTTCCCCTTGAGGTTAGCAGTTCCTACTATGCCGAGCGTCTTGAGCGCATCCTGGCCGAACAGGATTGTGAACGGGGAACCTTGAAACTGATGCAAATACGTGGGGTTTGGTATGCCGTTCTGTCTATCACTTGGGAAGTTCCCGAAGTGAAGAGTACGGAGCGACTGGGTGTTGACCGGGGGCAGAACCGTTTGGCAGTGGCGGCCACCCGTTGGGGTCGGGCGGTGTTTTTTGGGGGTGGAGAGGTAGCTCACCGTCGTCGTCGTTTCCAGAAGCGTCGCGCCCAGTTGCAACAGGCGGGTAAATACCGAGCACTCAAGCGACTGGAGCGCAAAGAAGCCCGTTGGATGAGGGCGGTCAACCACACCGTTAGCCGTCGCATTGTACGGTTTGCCAAGGCGGTAAATGCGGATGTGTGGATGGAAGACCTCTCGGGTATCCGCCAATCCAGACAGAGCCAGAAGGCTCGCTCTGATGCCGGGAAATCGCGCCATACCTGGTCGTACTACGACCTGGAGTGGAAGGTTGCCTACAAGCTGGAAATGGCGGGCAGGACGCTGCATAAACGTCCTGCTGCCTACACATCCAAAACCGACCACAGGACAGGATTGATTGGGAAAAGGAGTGGGCATTTGTTCACCGGGCAGGACGGGTATTGCTGTGATGCCGACTGGAATGCCGCAATGAACATTGCCCAGTGGGACGGATTCTCGTGTCCCCTGAGTCTAAAAGAAGCCATATCTGTAATGGGTACGGTCGGCTCAGGGGATGGGGTAGTTGGCAATCCCCTGAACTCCATGAATCCCTCACAGCTTCAAGCTGTGGGGAGCTAGAAGGGAGAATCCCCCGGTTTCTAACCGGGGGAGTGTCAACTGGGCAGCATCCGGCCAGTGCTTCTCCAGCAATAGGCGCACGGCGACGGGTTTCGGATAGCCCATGACGGGGTTGGTTTCCGTTATCCCAATCGGGATCCCCACCTGTGCGAAGGCGGCGATCAAGGCTTTGCTCACATCGTCGTTGTCTTTGACCGTGGTGCCAGCCATATCGAACACCACCAGACGAATGATCATAGCAGCCTCGCTCATCTCCCCTCACTCTACAGGGGATCCCGATCCAAAATTCAGGCCTAATGCCACAAAGATCCCCTCAGCAGGGATCCGAAAACTATAGGCTGGCCCTGTCTGGTGGAACTGGATGGGGCTAGCAACCGTCTGCAACAGTTGGTAACAGCAGATACCGCTTCCCTCGGGGATCTCCGGTTTGATGGTGTTGCTGATGACCGCTTTACAGTTCGCAAGGGATTGGGTTAAGGAGAGTTTGTCATGGTTCCGTCTCGTCCATCTGAGTTGTCACCAAACACCAGCGCGCTCACCCGTCGTCAGCTCCTGAAAGTGGGGGCTGCAGCCTTGGGTGGTAGCCTGCTGGCCGCAGGTGGTGCTCAAGCCCAACGCAAGCCCTCCCCCACCTTGCTTGTGGCACAGGGATCCGGCCTGGATCGGGTGAGTTATGCCACCAACTGGTATGCCCAGGCAGAGCACGGCGGCTTTTATCAGGCGGTGGCTACCGGTATCTACCGGGATCATGGTCTGGATGTGACGGTGCAAATGGGTGGCCCCGGTATCAACATCACCCAGATTTTGGCAGGCGGTGCGGCTGATTTTGCCATGGGGGGCAGTGCCGGGGTGATCAACGCCGTGAAGGAGGGGATCCCTTTGATATGCGTAGCCGCCATATTCCAAAAAGACCCCCAGATCATCATGGCCCACCCTGGCACTGAGCGGTTTGAGGATCTCAAGGGCCGGCCAATTTTCATCTCTCGGGGTGCTTTCGCCGGTTACTGGCCCTACCTCAAGTCGCGCTTTGGCTTCACCGACGATCAAGTTCGCCCCTACAACTTCAACCCTGGTCCCTTCCTAGCAGATCCCACCTCAGCCCAGCAGGGTTACCTCACCTCCGAGCCCTTTGCCATTCAACGGGAAGGGGGCTTTGAGCCGGTGGTGTTCCTCTTGGCCGACCTAGGCTATAGCCCCTACTCCACCACCATCGAAACCCGCCGCCAACTGGTGGAAACCAACCCCGACTTGGTGGAACGATTTGTGGATGCTTCGATCAAGGGCTGGTACAGCTTCCTAGAGGATCCCCGCCCGGCCTATACCCTGATCAAGCGGGATAATCCGGAGATGACCGATGAGCAATTGGCCTACAGCTTCGAGAAGTTGCAGGAGTACGGCATCATCAAGTCTGGAGACGCGCTGGAGAAAGGCATCGGCGCTATGACCGATGAGCGCTGGCAAACCTTCTTCGACAGCATGACGGTGGCGGGTGTGTTTGAGCCGACCATCAACTATCAAGCGGCCTATACCCTGGACTTTGTGAACAAGGGCACTGCTTACTACACCGCTTGAGCCGTTCCCGAATGGCGCTAAGTCTGTAATGAAGGGATCCCCAGCCAAAGGGATCCCTTTTATACCTCTTTCGTCAGTATGGGGAGGCTAGGCTTGAGGTAGAAGCTGAACTCCTTACCCAGCCATGACTCTAGCTCGTCAGGCGCTACCCACCCTTCAAGTCCTTGATGACTACTGTGAGGCCTACCGCCCCCACTTTCCTGAAGTACGCAGCTTTGAGTTTTTTAAGCTCATCCTTTTGGGTTTACTTTCCCCCATGAAGCGGAAGGGCTTGCCTGCCATTGCTCGCCATGTTGGGGTAGAAAGTCATCAATCCTTGTGGACTTGGTATTTGCAGACAGCCTTGACGGTGAGAGCAGCACTTTTGTGAATGGGTTAGAAGAGATGGGGCTGGAGTATATGGTCTCAATTCGCAGTAA
>NZ_JAFIRA010000047.1 GCF_022848905.1 Thermostichus vulcanus str. 'Rupite' | reverse complement strand
AATAGGTAGGGTCGGCTCAGGGGATGGGGTAGTTGGCAATCCCCTGAACTCCATGAATACCTTGCAGTCTAAGGTTGCAAGGGGCTAGAAGGGAGAATCCCCCGGTTTCTAACCGGGGGAGTGTCAAATTGGAACACAGCTCCGGATCAGGGTCATCACAAGCAAGGGAAAGGTCAAAAGATGCGGGAGTGTTGAAGGATAGAGAGTAAAAAACGTCCATCAAGGAACTGTTGACACTGCATTTGGTAAAGAATAAAGAAACGCAAACAAACCTGTTGATGACTAGCAAGCCGACTCATCATGAAAGGTAGATCCCCTATCCTGTGTTGGTCGAACTGAGACTTCTGACAAAGACAATGTGACCTAGCACGTTGTCACTGAGCAGTTCCAGCCTGGCAATCCCAGACAAGAGGGAGACCCATCATGCCCCCCTGGCAACCTCTGCAAGCGTCCACGGTATCTGCGTCAGCCATTCCCCGCCCACTTTTCTACGGTCGCGGGATCCACAAAATCTACCCGATGGGGGAGATCACGGTTCAGGCCCTGCGGGATGTGGATGTGGATATCTACGAGGGGGAGTTTTTAGTCATTCTGGGGGCCTCCGGCAGCGGCAAATCCACCCTGCTCAATATCTTGGGGGGGCTGGATCTGCCCAGCCAGGGGGAGGTATGGTTTCGAGACTGGGATCTCAGCCATGCGGATGATGCCGCCTTGACCCGCTTTCGCCGATACCATATCGGCTTTGTTTTTCAGTTCTACAACCTCATCCCCAGCCTGACCGCCCAAGAAAATATTGCCCTGGTGACGGAGTTGGCTCCGGATCCCATGCATCCCCGCGAGGCGTTGGAACGGGTGGGCCTGGGGGATCGCTGCGATCACTTTCCGGCTCAGCTTTCGGGGGGCGAGCAGCAACGGGTGGCCATTGCTCGGGCCATTGCCAAGCGACCGGAGGTGTTGCTCTGTGATGAACCCACCGGGGCGTTGGACTTTAGCACCGGTAAACGGGTGTTGGAGGTGCTGGAGAGCGTCAACCGGGAGTTTGGCACCACCGTGGCGGTGATCACCCATAATGCTGGCATCGCGGCCATGGCGGATCGGGTGATCACCATGCGCAGCGGCCAAATCACCCACATCGACCGCAACGCCCACAAAGCCCGCCCCAGCGAGTTGGAGTGGTAGGATGCTGCACCCCTTGGATCGCAAATTGCTGCGAGATCTGCGCCATCTCTGGGGGCAGGTGGTGGCCATTGCCCTAGTGGTGGCCTGTGGCATTGCCTGTTTTGTGCTGGCCCTGAGCGCCTATCAATCTCTGGCCCTGACCCAGCAGACCTACTACGACCGCTACCAGTTTGCCCATGTGTTTGCGGAGATGACACGGGCCCCGCAACGGCTAGAGGCCCAGATCGCCGGGATCCCTGGGGTGCAGCAGGTGCAGACGCGGGTGGTGGCAGATGTGACGTTGGATGTGCCGGGGTTGGCGGAGCCAGCGACAGGACGGCTGATCTCAGTGCCACCAGTTCGCGGCAGCGGGACGGAGTCCTCGGGTCAACCGATGCTGAACCGGGTGTTTTTACGGCAGGGGCGCTACCCCGATCCGCAACGGGGAGAGGAGATCCTGGCTAGCGAGGCGTTTGCGGAGGCCAATGGCTTGGCGCTGGGGGATCGGATTGGGGCCATCCTCAACGGTCGCTGGCAGTCCTTGCAGATCGTCGGGTTGGCGCTGTCACCGGAGTATATCTATGAGATTCGCGGGGCCGGGGATCTGTATCCCGATAACCGCCGCTTTGGGGTGCTGTGGATGGGGGAGGCCGCCCTCAGCACCGCCTTTAACCTGGAGGGGGCCTTCAACAGCGTTGCCCTGACGGTGATTCCTGGCACCAATGAGCAGGCGGTGATCACCCAGCTGGATCGGCTGACGGATCCCTTTGGGGGACGGGGGGCCTATAGCCGCGAGAACCAAGTCTCCCACCGCATCATCAGCGACGAGATCCAGAGCCTGGAGGTGACCGCTACCCTGATCCCCACCATGTTTTTGGGCATCGCCGCCTTTTTGCTGCATGTGGTGCTCTCCCGCTTGATCAGCACCCAACGGGAGCAGATCGCTGTGCTCAAAGCCTTTGGCTACAGCAATGGGGGCATCGGCTTGCACTACCTGAAGCTGGTGCTGGTGGTGGTGGCGGTGGGATCCCTGGCGGGGTTGGGCTTGGGCATGTGGCTGGGGCGGGGGTTGACCCATCTCTATGCGGATTTCTTCCGCTTCCCCCTGCTGGTGTATCGGGCTAGCCCGCAGGTGTTGATCTCAGCGTTGCTGGTGAGTGGAGGGGCGGCCTTGGTGGGGGGGGGTCTGGCAGTACAACGGGCGATTCGGCTGCCCCCAGCTGAGGCGATGCGCCCCGAACCACCGGCCAGTTTTCGCCCCACCCTGGTGGAGCGGCTGGGCTGGCAGCGGCTGTTCTCCCCGACGGGGCGGATCATTTTGCGCAATCTGGAACGGCGACCGATTCAGGCGGGCCTCTCGATCATCGGCATTGCTTTTGCCGCGGCGCTGTTGTTGATGGGGCTGTTTTTTCGAGATGCCGTCACCTACATGATGTCGGTGCAGTTTTTTCAGGTGCAGCGGGAGGATGTCACCGTCATTTTTAATGAGCCTCGCCCGGCCCGCACCCGCTTTGAGCTGGCCCAACTGCCTGGGGTGTTGCAGGCGGAGGGGTTCCGCGTGGTGCCCGCCCAGTTGCGCCACGGCCAGTATTCCCATCGTCTGGGTTTGACGGGATTGCCCCAAGGGGGCCAATTGCGGCGATTGTTGGACAGCAACCTGCGCCCTCAGACGGTGCCCCTAGAAGGAGTGCTGCTCACCGACCAACTGGCCGAGATGCTGCACATCCAACCGGGGGAATGGTTGCAGGTGGAGGTGTTGGAGGGATCCCGTCCGCAGCGGCAGGTGCAGGTGATGGGGGTGGTGGATGAGTTTTTGGGGCTATCGGCCTACATGGAGCTGGGATCCCTGAATCGGCTGATGCGAGAGGGGGAAACGCTGTCAGGGGCGTATCTGTCGATTGACGCGGCCCAGGCCCAGACCCTCTACGACCGACTTAAAACTCTACCGGCGGTGGCGGGGGTCTCCTTTCGGGAAACGCTGTTGCAGAGCTTTGAGGAGATCAGCGCCCGCAACATCTTGGTCATGACCGGGATCCTCTCCCTATTTGCCGCCGTGATCACCTTCAGCGTTGTCTACAACTCCGCCCGCATCGCCCTGTCGGAGCGCAGCCGCGAGCTGGCCAGCCTGCGCATCATCGGCTTTAGCCGCCATGAAATCAGCGTCATTTTACTGGGGGAACAGAGTTTGCTGGTGCTGGCCGGGATCCCGGTGGGTTGGCTACTGGGCTTTGGCTTGAGCGCCTCGTTGGCCAAAGCCTATGTCTCGGAGCTGTATCGGATCCCGTTGGTGATCCATCGATCCACCTATGCCACCGTCGGCCTGGTGGTGTTGGTGGCCGCAGTCGTGTCTGGTATCCTCATCCGTCGGCAACTGAATCGCCTGGATTTGATCGCGGTGTTGAAGACGCGAGATTGACACTCCCCCGGTTAGAAACCGGGGGATTCTCCCTTCTAGCCCCCCACAGCTTGAAGCTGTGGAGTATTCATGGAGTTCAGGGGATTGCCAAGTACCCCATCCCCTGAGCCAACCGCACCCATTACAGATACGGCTTCTTTTAGACTCAGAGGACATGAGAATCCGTCCCACTGGGCTAGGTTCATAGCCGCGTTCCAGTCGGCATCACAGCAATACCCGTCCTGCCCAGTGAACAGATGCCCACTCCTTTTCCCAATCAATCCTGTCCTATGGTCGGTTTTGGATGTGTAGGCAGCAGGACGTTTATGCAGCGTCCTACCCGCCATCTCCAGCTTGTAGGCAACCTTCCACTCCAGGTCGTAGTACGACCAGGTGTGCCGTGACTTACCGGCATCCGAACGCGCCTTTCGACTCTGTCTGGATTGGCGGATACCTGAGAGGTCTTCCATCCACACATCCGCATTTACCGCCTTGGCAAACCGCACAATGCGGCGGCTAACGGTGTGGTTGACTGCCCTCATCCAACGGGCTTCTTTGCGCTCCAGTCGCTTAAGTGCTCGGTATTTACCTGCCTGTTGCAACTGGGCACGACGTTTCTGGAAACGACGACGACGGTGGGCTATCTCCCCACCCCCAAAAAACACCGCTCGACCCCAACGGGTGGCCGCCACCGCCAAACGGTTCTGCCCCCGGTCAACACCCAGCCGCTCTGTACTCTTCACTTCGGGAACATCCCAAGTGATAGACAGAACAGCATACCAAACCCCGCGTATTTGCATCAGCTTCAAGGTTCCCCGTTCACAATCCTGCTCGGCCAGGATGCGCTCAAGACGCTCGGCATAGTAGGAACTGCCAACCTCAAGGGGAACCCGCTTGTCACCCTGAATCGTGGGAAAACTCACTGAGTAGGTGCTACCTACTTTGTGCAGCTTCCAGTTTTGGTTGTTGACCTCTGGCCAGAACACCTTGAAGTGTTTAGCCCGCTGGCCGGCTTTCCCCTTCAGGACACGAATCACCTGGTTGGAGAGGGCAGACTTGAGGGGTGTCACCACTTTGGCGGTGGTCAAGGCTTTGCGTTCCTTCGAACTCATGCGCAGCAGCTCGTTTGCCAGTTCGGTTGTCGCCCAAACCGTCTGGGCAAACATCTCTGCTTTGACCGCGTTGAGATCAAGAAACTTGAGCTTGAGTGTGGTGGTGACCCGTTTCATGGGGGCTATTGTACTATTCCTGTAGATGCTTCGCCGTTATCTACATGACAGAGTACAAGCATTATCGGCATTCGGTTGGAAAGGTGTTGGAATACATCAACGACCCACACCACGGCTGAATCAATTCAGCCTGTGCGCTTATATCCCCCGGTTAGAAACCGGGGGCTTTACGCTGGTTTTCGTAAGCTTGAGCCAGGTTCAACCCACCCAAGGAGATTTCTCGGTACTGCCATGACTGAGCCTAGCAGTAAAGAGCTGAAAGAGCTGCTCCTTTCTCTAGTTTCTCTAGAGAAGGTTGTGCTGGGGTTGGACAAGAAGATTGAGGTGGGCTTAGCGGAGGTGAGAGAACGGATCCATACCCTGGGCGGCTGAATCCTTCTGGTGCGGCTTGGTGGGAGCCGGACGGTTTACCCAGGAGAGCTTATGATCAAAAGCTGAGCTAGCGACACCCCAGGGATCCCTTGCCAGCGTTTAACCACCCCTTGCACTATTGGCGACA
This sequence comes from Thermostichus vulcanus str. 'Rupite', assembly GCF_022848905.1. Lineage (NCBI taxonomy): Bacteria > Bacillati > Cyanobacteriota > Cyanophyceae > Thermostichales > Thermostichaceae > Thermostichus > Thermostichus vulcanus. The sequence goes on along the minus strand of NZ_JAFIRA010000047.1, from coordinate 22,504 downwards.
GAAAAACCGCTACTACCACGAGGATCTGGAGCGGCTGCATCGTTTCTTTGTCTCTCCCGGCCTACGCATCCTGGAGATTGGTTCCGGCACCGGATCCCTCTTGAATGCCTTGCAACCCCGTGTCGGGGTGGGGATCGACCAAGATGCCGAGATCGTCGCTCAAGCGCAAGTGGAGTTTCCTCATTTGCATTTCCGGGTAGAGGATGCTCACAATCTGAACCATCTGGTACACGACCCGGTTTTGGCGGATCCGTTTGATGTTATTTTGCTAACGAATACCCTGGGCAGCTTGACGGATATTCAGCAGGTTTTACAGCAGTTGCGCCGTTTCTGCAGCCCGCGTACCCGTTTGATTCTCTCCCACCACAATCCCCTCTGGGAGCCAATCCTGGCCCTAGCCACCGCCCTCAAACAGCGGATGCCTTTGCCAGCGGCCAACTGGTTATCCGCAGCGGATGTGGCCAATCTCCTACACTTGGCGGGTTATGAGATCATTCAGCAGGGCAAACGTCTGTTATTACCCCGTCGGATCCCGTGGATTTCCGCAGTGGTGAACAAAGGGATTGCCCCGTTGCCAGGGATCAATGCCCTTTGCCTGACCGAATATACGATTGCCCGGCTGCAACCTGTTGCGGATAGGGATCCCCCTGTTGCCCAGCAACCCTCTTGTACTGTGGTGATCCCGGCTCGGAATGAGGCAGGCAACATCCGTCAATGTGTGGAACGGCTGCCGCAACTGGGATCTCGTATGGAGATCATTTTTGTGGAGGGGCACTCTGAGGATAACACCTGGGCGGAGATTCAGAAGGTACAGGCAGAGTACCAAGGGATCCGCGACATCCGAGGGTTACAGCAGCAGGGCACAGGCAAGGGGGATGCAGTGCGCAGAGGGTTTGCGGCTGCTACGGGCGATGTCTTGATCATCCTGGATGCCGATTTGACGGTACAGGCTGAGGATATGACCAAGTTTTTCTGGGCGGTGGCCTCTGGGCGGTGCGATTTTGCCAACGGCTGTCGGCTGATTTACCCCCTCAAACGGGAGTCGATGCCCAGGCTGAACCAATGGGCGAACCGATTTTTTGCCGCCCTGCTCTCCTACATTCTTGGCATTCGCATCAAAGACTCCCTCTGCGGTACCAAGGCGTTGCGACGAGAGGATTATCTGGAGATCGCCAAGCTGCGGCGGGAGTGGGGTGACTTTGATCCGTTTGGGGATTTCGATCTACTGCTGGGAGCCGCCAAGCGCAGCTTGAAGATTCTGGATATTCCAGTGCGCTATTTCCCGAGAACCTATGGCCGTTCCAATATTCAACACGTGCGGGATGGACTGCGGCTGTTGCGGATCTGTGGCTTTGCCCTGAAGCACTTCAAGGGGTATTGACCGAACTTTGCCGCACTCCCCATCCTCGCTCTAGCAGGATGGGGTCAAGGCAAGGCAGGTGCAGCGAAAGCGGAGGCCGCCAACAGCCCTTCGGTTAAGGGTGCTCCGCACCGCTCCGCGAGTGTCATATCCCTGCTCCTCAATGTATTGATTGAGCACGTCCAAACTGGCTCCACCAGCAGCTGTATCCACGCTTCCCAAAAACTGGCTTCCAGTAAAACGAGCGCAAGTGTTCCGCAAACTCTTTGCGAATTTCCCTGCTGCTAATCGTTTTTAGCGTGTTAACAAGCCTGGAAATACCCACATCAGGGGCCGTGCTAACTAACAAGATGAATCCTGCAAATACAGTGGGAGAAAGCCCTGAAGCCCTTTGGCATGGCTGACACTATCACTATAGGGATTCTGCTCCAATACCTATCGAAGATGTCGTAACATAACCAACAGATTGCACACATTGTTTCAAAGCGAATTGTGCAGATTGCCAAAGCATTTAACGCTGAGGCAATCGTATTTGAGAGCCTCAAAGGCTGGAAGCAACGGGAGGACGGAAACGCTCCACTTTACGACAGCGCTTTCAGGGTTGGCTCAAGGCAATGATTCGCCAATACAGCGAGATGAAATGGCAAGAGGCTGGGGGCAAAACCATCGATGTGATTGCTGTTTATCCCTCAAAGCTTGCTTACGATGGGTCTGGAGTTGTGGAGCGCGACTCCAAAAACCATGCTTTGGCAAAATTCGCCTCTGGTAAGCGATATTCGGCAGACCTGAATGGCTCTTACAATATCGCTGCCAGAGGAATTCTTAAGCTCACGTGCCGAAAGGAGAGTGAGGAACGTTCCAGCAAAAGCTCTGGACGTTCGCCTAGAAGCTGGGCTGGTTTGTGTGAGCTGTGGACTCATCAGGGAGTTACAGGTTAGCACCGACACCACCACCTCGTGTCAGCAGGTGGTGTGAGCTTCATCAAAGGTTCCGGCAGGTTCATACAAAAACTCAAACAGGTTACCATCGGGATCCTTGCCATAAAAGGAGGCTGTACCATCCCGATGCCCGTGAATGGCACCTACAGGGATCCCTTGGTTTTTTAAGCGCTGGTGCTCTTGCTCCAGTTCCTGCAAGTTATCGAAGACAAAGCCAAAGTGAGGCCCCGCCGCGCGATAGCCTGGTCCCAGCAGAGCTAACCCATCTTCACCGGCTTTCATGTAAGCCCAGTCTGCATCCTGCCAAACATTGACCATGCCCAACTGCTGGTAGAACTCGACTGCTCTGGGAATGTCCTCCACTCGCACAGCGACATGCCCGAGTTGTTTGAGTGCCATGTCATCCTCCCTTTTGCTCAATTGAGCCAATTGCAGCAATTGCAAGGGTTCCTATAACCTCAGCATACCTTGAGCATGACTTGCGGCTGGAAAGAGCGGAGAACTCAGCAGTCAACCCCAGTAAGCGGGAAATGAGGGCTTCAGCGGCGCACCCTCGGGGAGCTGGGTGAGCTGAAGCCAATCTTTATGGGACTTGACGCAGAGCGTCCCGATACAAAATCTCGAACACCAGCAGTGTCCAAAGGAGATAGATGCCGATAGCCACCAGAACCTTAGCCAGGATGCTGCCTTCAACCCCCAGTCTAGGCAAGAGGACAAAGCCGACCAAATAGCCCCACAACCAGCCAAAGACATAGCCCAGACTCATCATATAGACCATGGCCAAGCCCCCTAACTCTAGGCTAGTAGGGATTTCTCGCCGAAATAGCCACAGGTAAAACTGGGTCTGTTTTAGCCCAAGCCAAAAAATCCCAGCCAGAGGAGTCAAAAGGAAAACTCCAAGTAACTTCAGTAACCTCCCCATCGGCCAGCTCCTGCCTCTACACCTGTCTTTTTAGCTTTTCTTTTTAGCTTTCACTAGCCATGTCCTCTTCGATTGACAGTGAACTCCATTGCAAAGAATCAAGCTGAGGTCAAAGCTTCCCCAACTGGTTGCCGAGCCAAAAACTGCTCCAAATCCTTGAGGGCTTCTGCATCTATTTTGGTTTGCATGGGGCAGAACTTTGGCCCACACATCGAGCAAAATTCAGCGGTCTTATAAATATCGGCGGGTAGGGTTTCGTCGTGGTATTCTCTAGCGCGCTCGGGATCCAAGGACAACTCAAATTGTCGGTTCCAATCAAAGTTAAAGCGGGCCTTCGACATCTCATCATCCCGATCCCGTGCCCCCGGTCGATGTCGGGCAATATCAGCAGCATGGGCAGCAATTTTGTAGGCAATCAACCCATTGCGCACATCCTCAGCATTGGGCAAACCCAGATGTTCTTTCGGAGTCACATAACAGAGCATTGCTGTGCCATACCAGCCGGCCAAAGCAGCCCCAATCGCCGAACTGATGTGGTCATAGCCTGCTGCAATGTCGGTTACCAATGGCCCCAAAACATAAAAAGGAGCTTCATTACATTCCTCCATTTGCTTGCGCACATTGAATTCAATTTGATCCATGGGTACATGACCGGGGCCTTCCACCATTACCTGGACATCATGTTCCCAGGCTTGGCGGGTCAATTGCCCCAGGGTTTTCAATTCCGCCAGTTGCGCTGCATCAGAGGCATCGTGTAAACATCCCGGTCGCAGAGAATCTCCCAAGCTAAAAGAGACATCATATTTTTTGAAGATTTCGATAATGTCGCGGAAGTGGGTGTATAAGGGATTTTGCTGGTGGTGGGCCAACATCCAGCGGGCCAGGATCCCACCCCCGCGCGAGACAATTCCGGTTAAACGATGACGCACCAACGGCAAATGCTCAATCAGGATCCCAGCATGGATGGTCATATAGTCCACCCCCTGCTGGGCGTGTTTTTCAATAACATGCAAAATGTCTTCCGCTGAGAGCTTTTCTACCTGGCCATGCACACTTTCCAGCGCTTGGTAGACAGGCACGGTTCCAATCGGCACGGGCGAAGCTTGGATAATTGCGGTACGAATTTCATCCAAATTACCGCCCCCGGTGGAGAGGTCCATAACCGTATCCGCTCCGTACTTGACGGCTAACCTCAGTTTTTCTAATTCTTCAGCCAATCCGGAAGAGGTGGGGGAAGCACCGATATTGGCATTCACTTTGCAGCGGGAGGCAATCCCAATCGCCATGGGTTCCAGGTTGGGATGGTTGATATTAGCGGGGATAATCATGCGACCCCGAGCCACTTCGGAGCGGATCAATTCAGCAGGCAAGGCTTCCCGCCGGGCTACATACTCCATCTCTTCGGTGATCAGCCCCTGACGGGCAAAGTACATTTGTGTAACATTCTCTTGCCCACGACGACGGGCAATCCATTCGCTGCGCATGTTGTTAACTCCAGTGTTTGCTTTCCTACGCTGGTGTGAGCCAGTTCAGGTTCCAAGGATGTAATCTCAGCCTGGGGAAGGGATCCCAGACACTCCTAGCGTGGTGTAATGCTATCACCACACCTGAAATGGAGCGGGTAGCTTCAGGATTTATTTGTGTTATTCGTGCGTTTTATTTGTGGGTTTGGGTTCGGAGAACAGCAGAGCAGCAGCAAGAGAGGGATGAGGCCGATTCCTCTTGCTTTTAACGCTGCCAAAATGGCAAGAAACGCCGCAAGCCCAACCAGGGATCCCCCTTCACCTGACCTGCTCAAAGCAGGGATCCCGCCACCACACCTGACTGAGCCCGTAGCGCAAAGCACACCATCGGCGCACAGTTGAGAGCCATAAGCAGGGCCGATCCCCCTACAGAAAACAGGATCCCTTCAGCAGAGATCCCGGCCAACCCAACTGGCTAAGATATCCTAACCATCCGCCAAGGGTGCCAGGCCAAACTTACCAAGAGAGGAGGCGTGAGAAACGTGAGACCCATCAACCCGTCCAGATAATAGCTGCATGGGGATCCCAGCGCCAACAACGCCAGCGGTGTTGCCCAAGCTGTACTCAACAGAGTCACCGGGGATCCCATCACCAGGGTGTTGCACCAGGAGGAAGCAATGTGTGGAGTCAGGATATCCCCAATCTGCGAAGGAGCTTCTCGTAAAGAGTCCATAAAGACCATGGAGTCAAATATCATACCAAGAGGGAAGAGTACCAGCCATCCCAGCGGCAGCTACAGCCCAAGGCACCCTAAATGCAACCCCATCTGCAAGGGATCCAAGAAATCTCAGTGTTTCTGCAGTGTCAGTTTCAGGGATTCTCCACAATTTTCCCTTCAATGCTGTAACGATAGAGGGGGTAGTAGGGGCACGGAAATGCTACTCAATAGTAGGTCATGTAATTACAGAGCTTGTCACCGAGTTGAACTCGAAGCGTCAGTATTCATCAAAGAAGCTCTGGACTTCTTGGACGGAGGATGTTTTTGTCAAAGCAAGGGCTAGCAAAAGCCGGGCATGTTGAGGTGTTAAGTTATCACCAGCTACAAAGATATTCTCATACCGCGCCCAAGGTGCCACACGGTTTTCACCAACGCGACTACTTCGAACAACAACAATACCAGCCTCAAAAGCCTCCTTCAAAGCATCTTCAATATCAATAAGCCAGCCATCCCCCATCGCAGCAACTACAATTCCTTTCGCTCCTGCTTCGATAGCTGCTCTCACCATTACATCGTCACAGCCTCGACAGCCGTACACAATGTCCACACGAGGTAAGTCTGTAATCGCTGTAAAGTCAGCAACATCGAATTCGCTCATGTAAGTATGTTTGCGAATGGGGGCACGGTAGAATACTACTCGGTCGGCATCAGTGCTACCCAATGGACCAAACTCACGGGACTGAAAAGCCTGTAGTCGATAGATAGCCCCTTTGGTCACATCTCGGGCTGAATTAATCTCGTCATTAAGCAGAACCATCACCCCTTTGCCGCGAGCCTCCGGGTCTATAGCTAAGCGAACAGCGTTAAAGTAGTTTGCTTGAGCATCTGTGCTGTAGTTATTGGGTGGTCGCTGGGATCCAACCACCACCACGGGCTTCTCGCTTTTGACAGTTAAATGGAGAAAATAGGCAACTTCCTCCAATGCCCAGGTTCCGTTGGTCACCACTGCCCCTACCACATCAGGAGCAGCTAGTGCTTCCATAACAGCTTTAGCTGCAGCAGGCATATCTGTTTGAGGGATAGGATCCTCATTGTATATCTCAATGTCTGCAATATAGTTGACTTCTGGAACAGTCTCAATCAGTTCAGACGGGCTGAAGTTGCCATGGCCGCCATAATCATAGTAGAAGAGGGGGTGGGGGGAGCGAGAGGTAATAGTACCTCCCATGTTGACATGAACAACTTTCGGTCGGTTTTCAGGAATGGATCCTTCAAAAAACTCAAGGCGTGCTGGGTCATGATTAGCAAATGTTGACAACTGCGGAAGAGGGAATGTTGCTAGAACACCGAAGGCTAAAATTCCCAGAAGAGTATTACGTGTTTTCATGAATGCAAATCCTTGTGAATGAAGAAAATAGGGCCAACTTAATTTTTTAATCCTCATGTGGAGGAATAAAGTTCTTGCAAAAATGGCTTTGTAGAGTTTCTGTGGAACTTACAGGAAATTCGAAAGCCAAAATAATCTCATCGCAGGCAGAAACTTTTAAGTGTGGTATTGAATGCCTGAGGTTGTTCTCGAAAACTATAGTGGCCGGCTCCATTCACCACATACAGCTCAGCAGAGGGAACCGTTCTACAAACTTTCTCATAGAGATTAATACCTAAAGAAAATGGCGCAGATCGGTCATTGTAACCCCACATAATCAGGGTTGGAACCCTTAGCTCACCTTCTGCAATTCTCGCCAATACCTCTTCTCGTTTTTTGTTAAGGCTGGGGATCCATGTCGAGGCCCCCAGAATTCTCATCTTCTCCCGTGCCAACTGCATTTTAGACAATTGAAATATTGTTTCCATCCGACTAATAAAGTCGTCAGTAATCTGCTCTTTGCTAAAGGCTTGAGCTTCAGGCTCGGAGCGAACAATTGTTGCGTAATCTGCTCCAGGAGGGATCATAGCTTCAACCTCAGCATAAAATTGCCCAGAAGGAATAGTAGGCTCCTCAGGAGCAGTAGTACTGGTATCCACCATAATCAATGACTTTACCCACTCTGGATGTTGCAAAGCCACATAAGTCGCTAAATGAGCACCACGGGAATGACCAACCCAGTGGGCTTTCTCAATGCCCTGAGATCTGAAAAAGTCACAGGTATGGGCAAATAGACGCTCATAAGTATAGTCAGCATCGGTTTCAGGATTGTCCGTGTATCCTTGTCCAATTTTGTCGAGAGCAATGACTTGAAATTCTTTGGCTAATCCTGGAAGATTTAAACTCCAGCTGTCTAGAGAGTACAGGGATCCAAAATTGCCTCCGTGTAGCAGGATTAGTGGTTCTCCCTGCCCATCTTTGTAAAAACGAGTTTGGATCCCTTTCACATCAATAAAATACAACTTGTTAGAATCCAAGCTGTCTTGGCATTGTTCTGGAGCCAGACTGATCAAAGACATTTTTTTCTCCCTGTACAACCAATGACGCTTTTTTGAATCGATTCTTCTTCAGACAGAAGCAAGTTCCTTTACTTTGCCGGAAAGCTGTTGCAGATAGTCTACCGTCGTATCAACACTGATAACATCGGCATACTTCATGTGCATATCAAACAAGTTCACTTTGTGAGAGAGTTGGCTCCGATCCGCACAAGCCTCGTGGGGAATCAAAACGTAATAATTGTTCTGGAATGCATCTAAAACTGTAGCCCGCACACAGCCACTAGTGGTCATACCTGTCACAATCACAGTATCTACACCATAATAGGTGAGATAAGAAGCCAAAGGTGTACCAAAGAAACCACTTGGCTTGCTACCTTTGTCAATTATTACCTCACCTTCAATTGGGGTGATGGGATCAGGAATCACATCTCCAGGGGGCAGATCAGACTGAACAGGTGGCCGTTTGCCGGTTTTCCAACGACCACGCTCTAAAGGGGTTGGTTTGTGGTTGGGATCCGGGTATGCCTTGGTGTAGATGACAGGGATCCCTATCTCACGAGCTGCAACCAACAATTTCCGATTGGCCTCCACAGCAGGATATCCTGTTTCACTCCAACCTGTTGGATAACGACTATCAATGAAAGCCATCGTCATATCAATAATAACTAGAGCAGGCTTGGTACCGGCCTCAAGGGGGCGCTCTGATCCGTTAAAGGCATTACGAAAGCTAGAAACATCTGACTCAGGAATAACTCCTTCCCATGGGTACATAACCTTTTTTCCTTAAAATGGATGTCCAGAGTTTGTATTTAGGGCTAAGACTGTAAGGCCGCGAAATATCTGCTGAGATATTCCACACTCGAATAAGCCCAAAACTCGCTGTAGTATAGGGCACAATCAAGATTGGAGGGCCATAAACAGAATTAAGAGACAAGCAAACGATTTGACCTCTAATTGCCCTAGTGACTTTAAAGTCATTTACTCATCATCCCAAGAGCAGTACTGTATTTTTAGATACAGAATGCAAATAATTTGCTCTACAAGTTCTCTGCAGAATGGAGATGCACGTAGAAGAGAACCACCATTATCGTATATTTGTTAACATAAGCTGCCATAAATATTCGTTGCTTCTTGTCGGTCTACCGTGGATTTCATATACCTAGCTACAGAAGTGACTTTAGAGTCATTTCATACTGCAAGGCAACTTAATGGGTTGGGAAGCCCTTCTTTGAGCTAGGAGGCTGATTGATGCCTGTTTCTGGTAGCAAAGTGGAGTTATTAGGAATAACGCAAACATTCCAGACTTCTGGCCATGGCTCGGTTACAGCTGTGGATGGAATCAATTTGAAAATCTCATCAGGACGTTTTGTCAGCCTCATCGGTACCTCAGGTTGCGGAAAATCTACTCTGTTCAATATCATTGCCGGACTACTCACTCCTACAGGAGGGAAAGTCTTAATTGATGGTGAAGATATGACTGGTAGGATTGGCCTAGTGGGGTATATGCTTCAGAAAGACCTGCTCCTACCTTGGCGGACAATTTTAGATAATGTGATTTTGGGCCTAGAGTTGAGAGGAGTTAAGCGGTCTGAAGCTCGTGGGCAAGCTATGCCCTATCTCTATCGCTATGGGCTTGGAGGGTTCGAAAGGCACTATCCAGATTCACTCTCTGGAGGAATGAAACAGCGTGCTGCTCTACTTCGAACACTCTTGTATGACACCGATGTCGTTCTACTTGATGAGCCATTTGGAGCATTAGATGCCCAGACCCGAGCTCAGATGCAAGAGTGGCTTTTGCAAATTTGGAGTGACTTGAATAAAACCGTGCTTTTCGTAACTCATGATGTAGATGAGGCTGTTTACCTCTCAGATGAAGTTTATGTGCTTTCTCCGCGTCCTGGACGAATCAAAGCGCATCTTCCAGTGGAGTTAGAACGTCCGAGGCCCCGTGACATTGTTACTAACCCAGATTTTGTGCGTTTGAAGGAGCAATGTTTGCAACTACTCCATCATCCTTCTGAAGGTATGAGTCATGGATCCAGTTCAGAAAATATGTCTATTTCAGTAGGAGGGAAGTAAAAACAATGCAAACCGTAATGACATCAGGGATCCCTTCTAGGATCCAACCTCTAAAAATAGGTAGAACCCTTCCAAGAGAGCGAATCTGGCCTCAATGGGTGATTTGGAACTGCCAAGTAAGCCTGGTTGTTTTGCTATTAGCTAGTTGGGAAATTGGCGTACGTATGGAGTGGATCGATCCTTTCTTCTGGTCTTCCCCCTCCGCTATTCTAGATACAGCACTCATCTTCATCCGTCGTGGAGATGCTTTCATCGATACCTGGTTCACCTTTCGTTCCACTATTTTGGGTTTTATCTTCGGTACCCTTGGAGGTGCAATAGTTGGACTATCTTTCTGGTGGTCAAGGAATTACTCCGCAATTTTCGAGCCCTTCATTCTGATCTTTCATGCGATCCCAAAGTTGGCTCTTGGCCCATTGGTGATTTTGGTTTTCGGAATGGGATTAGCTTCAAAAGTAGCTATGGCGATTGCCTTAACTATTGTGGTTTCAATTTTAAATACCTACAGTGGAGTTCAGGCGGTTGATGGTGATTTAATACGTTTGATGTACTCTCTTGGGGCAAATCGTTGGCAGGTGTTTACAAAAGTTGTTATTCCTTCTGCTATGCCCTGGATCATTTCCTCGTTGCGGGTTAACATTGGCCTTGCACTTGCTGGTGCCATTGTTGGTGAATTCATTTCCTCTCAATATGGCTTAGGTCGGAAAATCCTCTATGCAGGTTCAACCTATGACATTGCCCTTATTTGGGTAGCAACTATTGTTTTGTCAACATTGGCAATGGTAATGTACTGGCTGGTTATTCAGCTGGAAAAGTGGCTCCTAAAAGGTGTCATGCACAAGAAAGTATAAGGAACTACCCCTCCGATTTTCTTCGTTTTATCTATTTCGTCTAGTTGATTGGTTTACTCATTGTTGTGAGTATACGTGTTATATGTCAATTGTTTCGATTTTCCTAAGTAAGGAGTCTTGTCATCATGTCTGAAGTCAATGTTAGATTGAATCGTCGCCAAACCCTTTTCCTTTTGGGTGGTGCTGCAACTGCTGCTTTAGCTAGCATTACAAAGCCTGCCCACGCAGCAAGAGAGTTGGTCATCGCTGAACCTGTACATAGTGTTGGTTATCTCCCGATGTATGTTGCTGTCCACAAGGGATATTTTGAAGAGGAGAATCTGAAGCTACAAATTAACGTGGTTCAGGGTGGTGGAGCTCATGCTGCGGCTGTATTGACAGGTGACGCTTGGGGAATGATTGGTGGCCCTGAACACTGTGCTTACGCCAAAGCAAGAGGGGGAGATCTCCGAGCAGTTGTGAATGTTGTAAATAGAGGCAATGTTTACATCAATGCGAAGAAAGGGGTTGAGATTCCAACTTCTAGTGATTGGGGATCCTTCTTCCAGGGGAAGCGTATCTTCTCAGCACAGTTTGGTGGAACACCTAACTCAATTCTGCGGTATCTCCTGAAAGAGTGGGAACTAGATCCTGTGCAAGATGTCACTTTGATTGAAGGCCCTAGTGGTGGAGCCGAGTTGGTCACCATCCGAAGTGGACAGGCAGATTTGGCTCTTACTAGTGAGCCCGTTACAACTCAAGGCATTAAGCAAGGTATTTGGGATGAACCATTCTACAACGTGCCTAAAGAATTGGGGCCTTATGCTTTCTCGACCATCAACATCCGCAAAGACAGTCTGGATAATGAACCAGAAGTAGTTGAGAGCTTCGTTCGAGCTATCATCAAAGGCCTGGCTTTTGTCTACTCCAATTCTGAGGAATCTACAGAGATCGCTCGTGAAGAGTTTCCCACTATGGCATTGGAGGATCTCCAAGCAACATTAAATCGATCTTTTGCTGATGAGCTTTGGAGTCCTGATGGAATTATTACCCCAGAATCCTGGCAAACTGCCCACAACGTAGTTCGAAACTCTGGCAACTTAACTCGGGATGTAGCTTATGAAGAAATCATTGAAATGAAACATGTACGCAATGTGATCGCTAGTCTTTAGAGCCTGATTAAATTCATCCAATTCAATTGTGACAGCTTTCTATAAGATCAGGTTCACTTGATATTGGAGTATAACCAGGTAAATCTATTCCAGTTGACTCACCCTGAAAAGTGGTGGAAGTATCTCACTTCAAACCCTGAGGTTCCCACTCTGTCAGAGGGTGACATTGTGGACTTCGAATGCTGTCACCATGAATTCAGAAGAGCCTTCTGGTTAAGGGTGTTGTAACTGTGTTTCTATCTTCACTGGAGGAAAGAAAGTGTCAAAAGTATGGGATCAATTTCTAACCGAACGAGACAAGCAAGTTTTTGCAGCTTCTGGGTATGGGAAAAGAGCTGGTTTTGGCAAAAGACCTGCTCTGGTAGTTGTCGATGTAAACTATAACTTTGTCGGAGATAAGCCAGAACCAATCTTGGATTCTATTAAGCGTTGGCGAAACTCCTGTGGCGAAGAGGGGTGGCAAAGTGTAGCTGTTATCCGAAAGCTATTGCGCTCTGCTCGTGCCAAAGGGATCCCTGTTCTTTACACAACTGGTGATGACTTACGTCCGGATCGGTTTGATGCCGGTGCATGGGCCTGGAAAAATGGGCGCAGCTACGAAGCCTATCAACATGAAAAAGATGGCAACGCTATTGTAGATGAGATTACACCTAGTCCTAAAGATCTACTGATCAAAAAGATGAAACCGAGTGGCTTTTTTGGCACCTGCATGTTGAGCTACTTAGTTGATTTGGAGGTAGATAGTCTTTTCGTTACTGGGACAACAACTAGTGGTTGTGTTCGTGCTACCGTAATCGATGCCTTCAGCTACAACTTCCGCGTTAGTGTTATTGAAGATGGGTGTTTTGATCGCTCTCAAGCCTCCCATGCCATCAACTTGTGTGATATGAACGCAAAATATGCGGATGTTGTGGATAGTAATGAGGTGCTTGATTTTATCGATTCTTTGCCTGAAGGACTTTTTGAGTTGCCGCAGGGGCAATTAATAGAAATGGCAATGACTTAAAAAGTGTTCTCCCCTGTTCAGGTTTCCTAATTGCAGAATCTACTAGAGAGGCTGAGAAGAGACATTCATCCCTTAACTCAGCCTCGTTTTTGGGAGCTTTTCTCTTTTTAAGCTTATTTTACAAGGCAATCAATATTCTCCAATCTAGACTGTATCTCATGTTTGAGAATGTTACTGTCAATTGAATTACCAAATGACCACTCCATTTTATATCGTGCTCAACAAAACCTAAGCCTCTTGATCTCGATATCCTGGTCAGACTGTCATTTGCTAGTCAACTACCTTAGAGAACCAATGTTGAATATTGTGACCCAAAAAACAGAAGCCTCAAAAATTGGCTCCAGTCAGTCAAAATCTTACCCAATTCTTCCTTTACTTCTGATTGTTGGGTTTGTCATGACGGGAATGGGCGTCGTCTCTCCAGTCATTTCTTTATACGGAGCAACTTTTGGTGTCAGTACTACCTTAATCGGCTTACTCACTTCAATTTTTGGCATAGCTCGCTTATTTGTCGAGTTCCCAGCTGGGACACTATCTGAACGTTGGGGCCGGCGCCCCCTTTTGTGTCTTGGGCCATGTATTTTGGCTATTTCTTCCTTTGCTGCAGCCCAAGCAGGGAGTTTTTTTAGTCTACTTATTTGGCGGGCTGCTCAAGGGGTTGGATCTGGTCTTTACATGACAGGAGCAATGACCTCTATTGCGGATGTGAGCACCCCAGCTACCCGCGGGCGCATGATGGCGTTATATCAGGGAGCCCTTTTGATCGGTTCTTCTTTTGGGCCAATGTTAGGTGGTTTTTCAGCTCATCTTTGGGGATACACAGCTCCCTTTTGGGTATTTGGAGTTGTAGCTAGTATTAGTGCGATAATTGCGATTAGCTTGTTTGCCGAGACCCTCCATAAGCATCAGGCTTCCCCTGGGAAGCATAACAGACATCGGTTAAGCCTTGATGACCTGACAGTTCTATTCAGAAGTAGAGATTTTCTTTTGGTCACCTTTATTTCCTTCGGTACTTTTTTTACCCGTACAGCAGCAAGCTGGAATCTAATTCCTTTGGTTGGTAATGAAAGATTTGGAATGGGGACTGATGGAATTGGTCTTTCATTAACCATCATGGCTATTGGAAATTTGTTTTCATTACCGGTTTCAGGATATGTGGTGGATCACTATGGCAGACGTGCAGCTATTATTCCAGCTTCTTTTACAGTCGCCTTTTCCTTAGCTATGGTTGCCTGGGCACCCTCTGTAGCGCTCTTCTTAACTGCAATGGCCCTATTTGGCTTCAGCACGGGTGTGGGTGGGCCTGCTGCAGCGGCCTATGTTGCAGATGTTGCACCCTCAGGAAAATATGGCCCTGCTTTAGGGCTGTTTCGCACTATTAGCGATCTGGGTTTTGTCATTGGCCCACTTCTGGTTGGCTCTGTGGTCGATACAACTAATTTGGGCTATACAGGAGGCTTGTTGGTCAATGTGGTTTTGGTCTTAATCTCTGTTATTTGTTTTGCGGTGTGGGCCAAAGAGCCCGAACAGAAATGAAACTTGCCTAAATTGTGTAATAGTGATTGCCCCTTATCTATCAAAATTTTGCAACTTAGAATCATCAACTAGATTCAAATCTGACAATCCATTGCTTTGTGGCTGGTAAGTGATTAAAGAAGTTGTAATCTCTTGATTTTTGGTGTCTTCCTCGGATTTCAGTTCCTCGTCAGAATCAACTCTTTTCCTTGTGTAGTTGCTGACTCCTAGCTCTAACATGAGAACTAAGTCATCCAGAAGTTTGTCTACGGTTCTGGGATCTACTTCCTTGAGGGAAACAAATTCTGTTGAATCTGATCCAATACCTGTTTTACCCATAACAAAGTCGGACAGTTTCTCCATTACTGAATTGACAATAAACGCAGTTAAGCGAGAATTTTTTGTGCGAATATCTCCTTGAGCTACACCTTGCCGTACCAATTGCCAAATGTAGCGAGGTGAAGCTTGCCGGATGCGCTGTAATTTTTCATCATCAAATGGCAGTTCACTATGAGTAGCTTGCTTAAGCAGACTGCTCAAGTTAGGGTGTTGAGTCTCAAAAGCCAAATGGATTCCAAACAACCAGCGTAAGTAAGGGAAAAAGCTCATCTCTTGGCGAAGATAGGTTTGCTTCTCCTGAAGTGCTAGCTCTAGCAGATAGAGATAAAGATCCTGCTTGTCTTGAAAGTATTGATAGATACTGCCCTTGGCAATTCCTGCTTGCTCAACGATTCGGGTGAGGGAGGCGTTGGCATAACCATGTTGGGCAAATTCTTTCAAAGCAACATGGATCACCGACAGACGCTTTTGTTCGGGCAGGTTAAAAAAAGTGGGATTTGGCATATAACTCCCTCATCACCTCATGATTTTACCTGCTCGCAGGCTGGGAAAAGATGCTGGGCTCCCTTGCTATTGACCTTTTTCATAGATCGAGCCTCTCAAGACAAAAAGGAGCCTTATCGTCGAAAACCCTCTCCAGAAAGATTGATAGCTTAAAAGTTTAACGCCCCAGGGATCGCAAGAAACGCTGCAAGCCCGACCAGGGATCCCTTGCGGCAGTGGCTCTGAACAACTCAGCGACTTCCTCTCCGGTGGGTTGGGCGGCAAGAGTCTGCAGGACACTGTACAGGCCCGGTTCTTCCTGTTGCCACACACTCCAAGGATCCGGATAGGCCCGAAACAAAGCCCCCTCCACCAACGAGCGCAGATAATAGCTGGTTTCAAAGGTACTGAGGAAACGCTGCCGCAAACGGCGACCGGCCAACCCTACCCCAACTGTGGCCGCATCCTGCAATTGCGGGTTGAGCAAAATGACTGGCTTGGGATCCCGCCCTTTTGCGGCTAGACCAGAGGGATCCCCACCACTGACTAGCTGGCAGACTCGCTCCACCTGATCCAGGCCATACACCGCTGGCATCACCAGCAATAGGCTCTGATCGGGGCTGGGCTGAGTGCGGGAACTCAGGCTTTGCAGTTGGATCCCATCCGGGATGGGATCCCATTCCCGCTGAGCCAGGGCCGCACCTCCAGCATCACTAAACAACACCAAAGCCGGTGGCTGCAGCAGCTCTAGGAAAGGGCGCGCCAGCACCTCCGGCTTCAGGTCAGGAGCAATAATCTCAATCAGCAACCGACGATACCCCGCCTGCATCGCCAATTGTGTGGCTTGTAGGGCTTGTTCGCAGGCTTGGGCCAGATCGACAGGCAGGTTGGGGAATTGGGTCAGTTGCAGTTGCTCTACCACAGTTAAAAAATTAAGCTCCGAGAGTAAACCAATGAAACATCTAAACCTAAGACAATGAAACATCTAAACCCAAGAAGCCAAACGGTTAACCCGATGAGTCTTCCCAAGCCTTGTGGGTGAGCAATTCCTCCAGCACCCGAACACCCCGCAATTGGTTAGAAAGGGGCAAATGGCCTTTGGGAGCGGAGAGATCCCAGGTGAATTCATCCGGGTAGCGGGTCCAATGATGACCTTGTTTCCAACCGATGATCGGCCAAAGGCGCTCCCAATTGCGATTCACCCCCAGCCACAGTTGCCGTTGAACCGAGTACCCGAAACGATCCTCAGAGGCCGCCCGCCACAGGTGATCGATGGTACGCAGATCTTCGACCGGGATCCGACTCACCTCCGAAAAGTAAAGCCAGCCCCGCCGCGTCGCCCCTTCTCCTGCCGCTCGACACAGCAATTGCAGGCTCAGCCGATCCGCCTCTAGCCAGGATCCCGCCTCCAACAGGGCCTGTAGAGGACGATAATCGATATTCAACACGGAGGTGAGAGAGACGGTTGCCATCGCCAAGTCGCAAAGGTGCTCCCTTGAATTTTAGTCGCTGCTGGCGGGGATCCCTGGAACAACCCTAAACACACTCAGGTCTCAGGGGGGTATTTGGGAGGAGGCCCGATCACAATGCGGTAGCCAATGTAGGCCACCCCCAGCAATCCTGCCAGGATCCACAAGAAAGCCGAAAAGGGCATGTATGAAAAGAAGATGATATAAACTCGACGGCTGAGCCAGGACAAAATCAGGTAAACTGCCGCCAAAATGCCAATCCCCTGCAGCGTCCGGAAAGCCGGCACTTGGGACAAAGGCATCCGCTGCCGCGCCACCCAAATGGAGCTGAGGATGTAGTAGGGGGGGAGCAACAGCAGGAGCATGTCCGCTTGTTTCACCACCGCTTGCCAGCCTCCCGTGTTGGAGGCATAGGCCAAGTACCCAGCCCAGAGCACCACGCTGGCGGTTGCCAAGGCAATGTTCAGGCTGAGCAAAAAGGGTTCCTCCCACTGGCCCGGGATCCAATGGCAGAGGATCCAAATCAGCCATGGAGCGGCAAAAACCAACAGAGCAATGGGCAAGCTGTTGTTGTTCAAATGAATGAAAAACGTTTCCAGCGTCACGGCAGCTTAAGGGGCGGACATTACCCTCGATAGTAGTGCATAGAATATTGTCTCAGTCAGGGATCCCTTCACCCCTGCCGGTGAATTGCCCAAAGGAAGCCTTCAGCAAACGAGGAGGGGATGCTGAAGGCAGAAGGGGATCACGAGGATGTCAGTCTGAAGCGCTGTTCAAACAATTCAACCCCGGTTTACTACAAGCCCTACAGCGCAGCCCCGATCTTGACGGCCAGATCCACCACCCGTGAGGCATAACCATACTCATTGTCGTACCAGGAGAGCACCTTCACTGTGCGATCTCCCAGGGTCATGGTGGAACCCAAATCGACAATCGAAGAGTGGGGATCCCCGACAATATCGGCAGACACGATCTCCGCTGGGGCAATCGCCAATACCCCCCGCATCGGTCCTTCCGCCGCCTCCACAAACGCCTGATTGACGGCCTCTTTGGTGATCGGTTGCTCGGTGCGCACCACAAAGTCCACGATCGAGCCGGTCAAGGTGGGCACCCGCAAGGCCAAACCGTCCATCTTGCCTTTCAACGCAGGCAGCACCTCAGCAACGGCAGTGGCAGCCCCCGTACTGGAGGGTACAATTGACACCGCTGCTGAGCGCCCGCGACGAAAATCCTTGGGATCCGGACGATCCACAATCGCTTGCGTAGCCGTGTAGGCATGACAGGTGGTGAGAAAACCCGTTTCAATCCCGAAGCGATCCAGCAAAACCTTGGCCACAGGGGCCAGACAATTGGTGGTACAGGAGGCATTGGAGACGATGTGGTGGCGGTCGGGATCGTACTGGTCATCGTTGACCCCCATCACCACCGTTAGGTCGGGGCCTTTGGCGGGAGCGGAAATGATCACCTTTTTGGCCCCAGCTTCCAGGTGTTTGACGGCCCCCTCCCGTTTGGTAAAGAAGCCGGTTGATTCCACCACCAGATCAATCCCCAGATCCTTCCAGGGCAGTTGGGCTGGATCCCGTTCTGCCAGCACCCGCACCTTGTGCTCGCCAACATGTAAATGCCCTTCTGCAGCACTCACTGCCTGGGCCAATCGTCCATAGGCAGAATCGAACTGAAGCAGGTAGGCCAAGTTGTCGGGTTCGGTCAAATCGTTCACTGCCACCACCTCCAGATCCAAGGCTGGCTGAGACAGCAGTATCCGTAGGAAAGCCCGCCCAATACGACCAAATCCATTGATGGCTACCCGTGTTGTCATCGTTATCCTCCCGCGTAAACACTGTTGCGATGGATGGGTTATCTTCCAAGCGATAGGGTAAGGGAGGAACGGGATCCCCCATCGCTTTTGCACCCAAAGTCTCCAGATTTGCAACCGGGATAAGCTGAAGGAGCTGCCAGCAAAGGGAAAACCAAAGATGAGGGTGTTGTTGACCAATGACGATGGCATCGATGCTATCGGACTGGAGAATCTCAAGCTGGCCCTGCAACCTCTGCTGACGGAGGAGCAATGCTGGGTTGTGGCGCCCCACCAACAGTTGTCCGGCTGTAGCCACCAGGTGACGACAGAGCGACCGTTTCGCGCCGAATCCCGAGGGGAACGGACCTTTGCGGTGGAGGGATCCCCTGCCGATTGTGTGCGGGTAGGTTTGTTTAAGTTGGCCCCATCCGTCGATTGGGTCCTCTCCGGTATCAACGAAGGGGGAAATCTTGGAGCAGATGTGTATTTGTCAGGAACGGTGGCGGCAGTGCGGGAGGCTGCGATGCGACGGATCCCGGCCATAGCCATTTCTCAATACCGGGCCGGGGGCAAGCCCATCGACTGGGAACAGGCACGCCGCTGGACCGGTCACATCCTGATGGAGCTCATGGAACAACCCTTGCCTGCCGGAGCCTTTTGGAATGTCAACTTGCCCCATTTGCCCTCGGGATCCCCTTTGCCGGAGCGGGTGTATTGTCCACTGTGTACCCAGCCCTTGCCCCTCGACTATGCCGTTGAAACGGAAGGGAACAGCACAGAAGCTCTCTGGTTTCGCTATCAAGCCCGCTACGCGGATCGGGCCCGGGATCCGCAAACCGATACGGACATCTGCTTTTCGGGTCGGATTGCCATTACCCAAGTGCAGTTGGGCGCAAAGACCACCGAGGTCGTTTCACCACAGCTTATCCGGGGTAGCGAGCCATAACTGGTAGCAGAAGTTCCTCTATCGGCATATATCCTTTGAATTGACTATGTTCTGTATGGGATGACTGGAGAAAGGGCTGTAGTAGGTTGGCTCTCGGAGTGGATGACATTTCTCGGGTCGCCTGACATCCTGTAAAAAAAGAGAGAGAAAGCCTTAGCTTTCTCTAGAGATGATTGTTCTGCAAATACCCACAATTATGGATGGCTGACTAATTAGCCCGAGCCTTACTCAATTCGTAAACGATGCTGGGTAGAGCGCGAAAACGTTCTCCATGGTTTATCCGGGCCTTCGGGGATCCATACCCCACCTGCAGTGGTGTTTTCTGGAAGGGAGAAGCAGTATTTGGCACCTCATAAAACAGATTAGAGTTGAGATGATAGGCAACCTGATAAAGAGTATTTCGCACACCATTAAGTGCAATCAAGGAAGAACTAGGAACTTTCTGAGGTGACTGGTAGATGTAATTTTGATTCCTTTTAGGAGCTAGAGGAGCCGGAGTTGCGAAGGCTGGCTCGTAGCAAACTTCAGGTGTGGCCTGGGGATGGATCTCCACCACAGTTTGATAAACAAACTGAGATAACCCCGCTTCCTGCCGCCCCTGTTGCCAGGCTTGAAAAAGCTTTGCCCAGTCAAAGCCCATGGCCCGCTGAAAATGCCACAGGGATCCCTGTAGGAAAAAGAAGGCCAAATAGAAGTGAGCGTTGGCCAACCACACTCGGGATGAATACGCCCAGGGTTCCGTTTGGGTGGGATCAAAATAGAAGGGAGTAAAAGCGGATTTGAGCTGCAATGTTGGCCCATAAAAGACTTCTGGATAAGCCAGCCCATTAAACCCACAGTAATAAGAGGCCGCAAAACCCGCCAAAGCAATACCAAACAGGGAGTAACTCAGGATCCCGTCGGCATTGAACAAAAAGCGAGCCTTGACCCAGCTAAAAGGGGGTACCAAGATATGCCATATACCTCCCAAAATGAGGAGAGCCGCCACGTACAAATGACCTCCCACCAAATCTTCCAAGTTGTTCACATCAAAAAGATGGGTGCGATAGTCAAAAAGGGTGGCAAAATCGAGCGTGGGTTGGCTGACCAGCCGCACCTGATTGATTGTGGCATCGTACAGCCCACCCAAAACCATGGCCTTGGCCACCAACAGTAAGGCTCCTAAGCCCAAGACCAAGAGGTGGTGTCCCAAAATTATCCCCAACGTTTTGGCATCATCCCAGGCAAAGTGAAACTTGGCAGCTTTGCCAAACTCCATGTCTAAGTTGGGGGGCAGTTTGGTTTGGTGAAAGTAGGCTCCCCAAGCCAGCACCCCAGCCGCCACGAGATGAATAAAGCCAATGGCGACGAAGGGGAACGTATCGACAATTTGGCCAGCAGCACCCACTCCCCAGCCTAACGTGGCCAGATGGGGCAACAAAATCAACCCCTGCTCGTACATCGGCAGATCCGGCGAAAACTTGGCCACTTCAAACAGGGTAAAGCCACCCGCCCAGGCCATGATCAGGGCTGCTTGGGCCACATGGGCCACAATAAAAGTATTGGAGAGATCAACGAATCGAGCATTGCCCGCCCACCAGGGATAGCCTGAAGGGTGTGTCATTGTAGCATTCATGGTTAAGTCCTTTTCTCTTTACAGCTCTTGCCCGGGTTTTCTACGACAATGCTTGTGTCCTTTGCCGCAATGCCTGTTGGAAGAGTTAAGACCCCTCCGACAAGGAGGGGCATTAAGAATGGGGAAATCTTCAGCTCAAGCCAGCAATGATGTGATCTAGATACACTCCCAATTCTTGACCAGCCTCAGTTCCAACACTGTCTGTCAGAACCTCCTTCATGGCATTGAGCGCTTCAATCACTCGGTCAATAGGAACCCCCAGTGTAATGTAGGTTTCTTTGAGGCCATTCAGCACCCGCTCATCCAGGATAGAGGCATCAGCCGCCAACATGGCATAGGTGGCATAGCGCAAGAAATAGGTCAAATCCCGCAGACAGGCAGCATAACGACGGGTGGGATACATGTTGCCCCCAGGCAGGGTGATATCTCCGTAGAGCAAGCTGCTGGCAACTGTTTTGCTGATGATGCTGCTGGCACTGGAGCTGATGGTTTTGGCTGCCTTAACTCGCATACTACCGCTTTGAAAGTAGCGATTCAATTGATCCAATGCTGCAGCATCTAAGTAGGAACCCTTCTCATCAGCAGGGTTGATTAGGGAAGTGATGGTATCTTTCATGGGTTTTCCTTGGGGAATCACTGTATCAGCTAACAAAGAGAGTGTTTTTCTATGGGACTAGCTGTTAAGGAATTGAGTCATCCACTTAGAAAGCACGGATGAGACGATCAAAATAGGGAGCAGCCACAGCCATCTCCTCAGAAGAAAGGACATCAGCGGCTACATCCTTAAGACAGCTCATTGCTACCCGCAAGTTCGGCAGAGGTACACCCAGAGATAGGTACATTTCCCGCATTCCATTCAGGCCGATATCGTCTAAGGGTTTTTCGTTGCCCGCCAGAACGCAGTAGCTGACTAGACGGATGTACCAACCCTGATCCCGCTGACACAGGGCCGTTTTTTGAGGATTTCCTTTGTTGCTGGGGGTGTTGGGACATTTTGCCCAAAAGCGCTTGCTGCCTTCCTGAACCATTTTTTGCTCGTTATCGGCCAATTTTTGAGCAGTCCGGATCCGGATTTGGCCTTTGCTAAAGAAATCTTCCAACTTAGCAATTTCAGCACTGCTGAGGAAGCGTTCAGCAGCATCTGACTGAGCGATAACTTGGGCGATGAGGCTCATAGGTTTTTGGATGGGAACGCTCTACACGTAACAAAGTAAAATGAGTTCTCAAGAATCGAAATCACTTATTAAGAAAAAGTTGTGAATTGAAATATAGTTGCAACAAAACCAGGATGCTCTGGGGAATTACGAAAACCAGCGTAAAGCCCCCGGTTTCTAACCGGGGGATATAAGCGCACAGGCTGAATTGATTCAGCCGTGGTGTGGGTCGTTGATGTATTCCAACACCTTTCCAACCGAATGCCGATAATG